>NZ_CP090066.1:300000-445000 GCF_021391535.1 Aurantimonas sp. HBX-1 | reverse complement strand
AGTATCGAAGGCAGTTCCGGGGTTGAGCCCCGGGATTTCACCCCCGACTTAAATATCCGCCTACGTGCGCTTTACGCCCAGTAATTCCGAACAACGCTAGCCCCCTTCGTATTACCGCGGCTGCTGGCACGAAGTTAGCCGGGGCTTCTTCTGTGGGTACCGTCATTATCGTCCCCACTGAAAGAGCTTTACAACCCTAGGGCCTTCATCACTCACGCGGCATGGCTGGATCAGGCTTGCGCCCATTGTCCAATATTCCCCACTGCTGCCTCCCGTAGGAGTTTGGGCCGTGTCTCAGTCCCAATGTGGCTGATCATCCTCTTAGACCAGCTATGGATCGTCGCCTTGGTGGGCCGTTACCTCACCAACTAGCTAATCCAACGCGGGCTCATCCTTTCCCGATAAATCTTTCCCCCGAAGGGCTTATACGGTATTAATTCCAGTTTCCCGGAGCTATCCCGTAGAAAAGGGTAGATTCCCACGCGTTACTCACCCGTCTGCCACTCCCCTTGCGGGGCGTTCGACTTGCATGTGTTAAGCCTGCCGCCAGCGTTCGTTCTGAGCCAGGATCAAACTCTCAGGTTTGATAAGAGCTGTTCCTGACCGTCACTGTCTCAAAGCATTTGACGAGAGTATTCGCGAACACCCAAGCTACAAATCCGCCCAGCCCCGAAGGACCACACGGACACGCCAAGGCCGGCCCCGCATCCCTGCGAAACCGGCAACCTGAATGCCGCCGCCCTCGCCCGACACCCCGGCCTCGCAGTCACCCGCAAAACCCAAAGCACCAGGACAAGAGCCGTACACTCTCATACCGAAACGTAGAACGATCAGGTCGTTTCTCTCATGGATACTCCCAGCCGGAAAGGATACCGGCCAAAGAGCTCCAGACAGACAACCGCCGTCCACATTTCTCTTTCTTCTCAATCTTCAGTTGTCAAAGAACACGCCAGCGATACCGGCGGCGGGTGTCAACAGACAAACAGACTGTCGTACCCTGAGGAGGGTCGCTATATCAGCGGCACTCGAAAAACAATGAAGAGGCGGCGCGAATTCGAACCGGCCAGAACCTTGAGGTCCGGACCAGCTCTCGGCGCCCCGTCCGGGCCGCCGCGGCGCCACCGCCGTCGTTGTTGAGTGGGGTATAGGCGATGGCTGATCGGCCTGTCAACGCCAACCTTCGCAAAAACTTCAAAAACCGCTCAGAGCCCTGTCGCGCCGCCGGTGCGCCCGCCTCGCGCGCGCCTGCCCCCATGCAGCGCGCATGGGGGATGAGCCGGCACTCCCTGCCGGCAGGAGGAGTCCGCGCCAAGGCGCATCACCCCCTTCTGCCTCGCGCCGGCGTGCTTCCGCCGCCGGGCGCCCCCCTCCCCTGCCGCCGTCCTCGGGTACCGCCTAATCCATACCCGACGCGGCGGGTTCTCCCTGCCCGGATCGTCCATCTGCAGCCTCGCGCCTTGAGCGGTTGCAGCCGGGACGGTATGGCCGGCGACGGGTTCATCGTTCATAAGAGATGCCGGCGGCCGAATTCTGCCACCTTGTTGGTCGATGGCTGCCACTGCAATCGAGGGGGATAACAAGCTTGCCGCAGGACAGGCCGTTCTTTGGCGACGAGCCAGCGCTCATCGCCGATCGACGACGCAGGCCCGATCGCCGACAGGTTTCGGCCCGCTGGCTGGCGGGCACGCTTCTGACCGGCCTGACCTCGACGGCGCTGATGGGCATCGCGCTGTCCGCGGCCCTCGACGGCTATCACGGCGCCGCCCGCCCCCCGGGCCGGCTGGCCAGCCTGGCGCTGCCGGGGGAGGCCACCGAAAAGGGCGAGCGCGTCGTGGCGACGGCCATCCCGATCGCCCGCAGCCGGCAGATCCTCGAGCTCTCCACCATGACCCGCGAGGGCGACCGCGAGATCATCCGGACCCTGCCCTTCGGCTACGTCAACATGCTGCTCGCCGCCCGCCATCAGACCAGCGCCGAATATCCGAGCTTCGATCCGCTGAACATGTTCGGCGATCCGGCGGACGCGGAAGCGGCGGCGGTGGAGCAGCAGGCCGCCCAGATCTACGGCGCCCGCGTCGAATCGGAACTGCGGTTGAAGGTCGAGCCGTTCAAGTTCGACGCCGCGAGCTATCAGCCGGGCGGCGACGTCGGGGTGGCGGAAGCCGAGCGGGCGATCCGCTCGGTCGAGCCGATCCTGTCCTATCAGCCGGTCCGCGTCGCCGCACTGACCACGATCGACCCGCTGCGCTTCGACCTCACCAGCGACGCGCCGAGCTACGAGCCGGGCTCGGCCTTCCGGGTGATCGAGGAGAATGTCTCGCTCGCCGCGCCCGATGGGGCCGAGGCGGTTCCGCGCTTCCACGAAGAGATCATTCCGGTCCGCGAGAGCGCCACCATCGCGGCGATCCTCGACCGCAACGGCCACACGAAGCAGGAGGGCGCCGAGGCGACGACGGCGCTCGCCAAACTCCTCGACGCCGAGGAACTCAGCGCCGGCGACGTGCTGCGGGTGGGCGTCGAGACGACCGGCGAGACCGCGCATGTGGTCCGGCTTTCGGCCTATCGCGGCGACACCCACCTTGCCACCGTCGCCGAGACCGAGGACGGGCCGTTCGAGCCGGCGCTGGCGCCGGAACTCGGCGATTCGGTTGCCGACGCCTTCGACGACAACGAGGACGAGGCCCCGCTGCGCGCCGACATGCCCACCGTCTACGACGGCATCTACCAGGCCGGACTCGCCTACGGCCTCAACGACCGGCTCTGCCAGCAGCTGCTGCAGATGCTGGCGAGCGAGGTCGACCTGCAGTCGCGGCTCGGCCCGACCGACCGTCTGGCGGCGTTCTTCTCCCTGGAGGAGGGCGAGGAGGTGGCCACCGACGCCTCGGAAATCCTGTTCGTGGAAGTGCGTTTCGGCGAGAACACCAAGCGGTTCTACCGCTTCCGCCCCGCCGATGCCGAGGCCGCCGACTATTTCGATGCCGAAGGCCGCAGCGCCAAACAGTTCCTGGTGCGCAAGCCGCTGCCGAGGGGCCGCTTCACCTCGTCCTTCTCGACCGGCCGCAAGCACCCGGTCCTCGGCTATGTCCGGCCGCATTGGGGCGTCGACTGGGCGGCGCCGCGCGGTACCCCGATCCTTGCCGCCGGCGAAGGCGTGGTCGAGAAGTCCGGCTGGTCCAGCGGCTACGGCCGGCAGACCATCGTGCGCCACGCCAACGGCTACGTGACCTCCTATTCGCACCAGAGCGCCATCGCCAAGGGCATCAAGCCGGGCGTCAAGGTGCGGCAGGGCCAGGTGATCGGCTACGTCGGCTCGACCGGCCTGTCCACCGGCAACCATCTGCACTACGAGGTCGAGGTCAACGGCAAGAAGGTCGACCCGATGCGCATCAAGCTGCCGTCGGGCCGGGTCCTCGTCGGCGCCGATCTGGACAGCTTCCAGCGCGAGCGCGACCGGATCGACAACCTGCTGCGCGAGCGGGTCGAATCGCCGCTCGTCGCCGGTCGCTGAACGACCGGCGACGGAGCGTTCGTCGCGCGCCGACTATTCCGACGGCTGAACCCGCGACTGCGCCCGCCAGAGATCGACCCCGCCTTCGATGGCGTGGCGATCGATCGCCGCCAGTTCGTCGGCGGTGAAGTCGAGGCGCTTCAGCGCATCCAGCGAATCGTCCAACTGCTCGACGCTGCGGGCCCCGACCAGCGCCGACGAGATCTCCGGCCGGCGCAGCACCCAGGCGATCGCCATCTGCGCCAGGCTCTGGCCGCGCGCCTCGGCGATCGCCGCCAGCTGGCGGATCCGCTCGATGTTCTCGGCGCTGAGCATCGCCGGCTTCAGCGAGCGCTCCCGCGCGGCGCGCGAATCGGCCGGCACGCCGCCGAGATATTTCCGCGTCAGCAGGCCCTGCGCCAACGGCGAGAAGGCGATGCAGCCGAGTCCCAGTCCGGCGAGCGTGTCGAGAAGCCCGTCCTCGACCCAGCGATTGAGCATCGAATAGGAGGGCTGGTGGATGATGAAGGGCGTGCCCTGCGCCGCCAGGATGGCATGGGCACGGTGCGTCAGCTCCGGCGAATAGGACGAGATGCCGACATAGAGGGCGCGGCCGGAGCGCACGATGTGGTCGAGCGCGCCCATCGTCTCCTCCAGCGGCGTCTCGGGGTCCGGCCGGTGGTGGTAGAAGATGTCGACATAGTCGAGACCCATGCGCTTCAGGCTCTGGTCGCAGGACGCCACCAGATACTTGCGCGAGCCGAAATCGCCGTAGGGCCCGGGCCACATGTCGTAGCCGGCCTTCGAACTGATGATCAGCTCGTCGCGATAGGGCCGGAAATCCTCGGCCATCCAGCGGCCGAAATTCTCCTCGGCAGAGCCGTAGGGCGGCCCGTAATTGTTGGCGAGGTCGAAATGCGTGACGCCGCGGTCGAAGGCGCGCCGCAGCACCGCGCGGCCGGTCTCGAACACGTCGACGCCGCCGAAATTCTGCCAGAGGCCGAGCGAGATCGCCGGCAGCTTCAGGCCGGATCGCCCGACGCGGCGGTACGGCATGGAATCGTAGCGGCTGGCCTCGGCAAGATAGGGCATGGCGATGCTTTCCGGATCGGGTGTGACGCCGGCCGATATAGGCGGCGGCGCGCCGCCGGGAAGCCCCGGCGGCCGGCCGGCCTACTTGCAGTAGGTCCCGTCGTTCTTGCGGGCGGCGATGTCGAGATGGAAATGCGTCGCGTGGTCGGCGTCGGTGCCGGGACCGAGCACCGTACGGAACGGCCCGCAGGCGCCGACGCGGACCGCCCGCTGGAATTTCGCTTCGGGCGATCCCGCCGGTTGCGCCTCCACGGAAATCTCCGGTCCCTCGTCGAAGACGAAGGCGGCGATGTCGATGGCACTGCCGCGCGCATGTTCGGAGATGCCGCTCTCGGAGGCGCGCTTGCGGCAAACATAGGTCGAGGCATGGCGGAATTCCGTCAGGGCCCGTCCCTCGAGATCGACCCTGGCCGCCGGCACCACCGTCGACGACATCCACTCGTCGAGCGCCAGCGCCGCGCGGCAGAGCAACTGCGTCTTCGGCGAAACCGCGATGCCGGAGGAGAGGCGCTCGACATTGACCGGCCGCAGCACGCCGCACGCGCCTTCGCTGATGCTCGGCTCGACGGTGAAGACGACGCCGCGCTCGGTGAGTTCGGCCTCGCAGGCCACCGCGTCGGCGATGGCGGCGGCGGCGAGCACGCTGGCGGCCGGGGTCACCGACTGTTCCAGCTGTCGCAGCGTCGTCGGGGTCAGGGGCTCCTCGTCCGCCTCGGGAACCGCTGGCGTCACCGGCATGGCGTCGGGAATCGGCTTCGTCTGCCGCGCCGGCTCGTCTGTCGCCGGCTCGGCAGCCGCGGGCTCCGGCTGAGGCTCCGCCGGCTCGTCGGGCGCGGGCTCCGGCTCCGCCGGCTCGTCGGGCGCGTCCGAAGCGCGATCCGGCCGCGCATCCGGCGTCGGAATGTCGCCCGTGGGCGGGGTATCGGAATTGTCGGCAGAAGAAGCGTCGGCCGGCTCGGGCGTCTCGGTCGCGGCTTCAGCGTCGGCCGCCGGAGCCGGTCCGGTCTCCTGCGTATCGGCGGCAGCGTCTTCGTCAGCCGCTGTGTCCTCGTCAGCCGCGTTGTCCTTGGTTGCGGCTTCCTTGTCGTCGACTGGCGCAGCGCTTTCCGCCCCATCGGCATCCTCGGCCGTATCGGGGCGGGCTTCCGGCGTCGGCACTGCGGATTCGGCCGGCGCCTGCGCGACAAGCGGCCGGGTCCGGCGCTTCTGCGCGGCGGCCGGCCGCGACGGCCGGTCGATCGACTGCAGCGGGTTGGCGTCCGGCCAGGGCAGATCCTGGGCCGTGGCCGCCGGGACCATGGCCGCGCCGAGGCAGAGCAGGCAGAGGAGACGGCTTCCGCGCCGGAGCCCGCTCACCCCTCGAACTCCACCACGGTGACGCCGGGCTCGACCAGCCCGGCGAGGGTCGCGGCGTCCCAGTTGGTCAGCCGCACGCAGCCGTGGCTCTCCGCCTTGTCGACGAGTTCCGGATGGGCGGTGCCGTGAATGCCGAAGGTCGGCTGCGACAGGTCGATCCACATCGATCCGACCGGGCCGTTCGGCCCTGCCGGCAGGGTCAGCACCTCGGTGTTCTCCCCCTGCTGGAAGTTCTTCTCGGGGGAGTAGTGGTAGGTCGGGTTCGGGGCGATCGCCTGCACCTTCAGCACGCCGTCCGGCGACGGCGTGTTCGCGGCGCCAATCGTGACGGGATAGGCGAGGACGATGGCGCCCTCGGCGTCCTGCGCGATGAGTTCGCCGCGCGCCTTGTCGACGATGATCTTCGCCACCTTGGCCGTCGGCCCCGCCCCGATGTTGGGGACCAGGATCGTCGTGCCCGCCGCGCCGAAATCGGCAGTGGGGTTCAGCGTCTTCAGGAGGTCGCCATGGACGTGGAAGCGCTCCGCCAGCATCTCGACCGGGTCGCGGAAGCCGAGCCACTCCAGCTTGGCCATCTCGGCGTAGTCGCGGGGGATGTCGTCGACGAAACGCTCGGCAAGGTCGGCCTCGGTGATCTCGTAGGTGACCATGGCCTTGCCCTGGTCAACGGCAAGGATGTTCCACAGGTCGGGGTCCGGCTCGCCGTCGGCCGGCAGGTCGCGCATCCGCTCATAGGCGTGGATGGCCTTGCGGGTGTTCTCGCCGAGATAGCCGTCGATCACTCCCGGCGAGGCGTGGGCGCGGTCGAGCAGCACCTGCAGGCGGATGAGGAAGGGGTCGGGGGTTTTCTGTTCGTCGACGGATTCGAGCGCCGCCTCGTCCGGGGCGTCGGTCGAGAAGGCCGGCGTCTCGACCACCTGCCCGGGCTCGCCGGTCACCGCGATCTCCGGCGGCGCCGGGCTGTCGATGCCGTCGGCCGCGGCCGCCACGGTGGCGGGATCGGTCGGGGGAACCGCGTCGGCCGGGCTGGCATCGGCTTCGACGTCCGGGATCGTCGCGTCGCTGCGCGCCGCAGCGGCGACCGAGTCGGCCTCGCGCTGCTGCTGCGACCAGACGGCGAAGTCGGCCGTGTCGATCGAGCTCTCCGAGAGCGGCTCCGAGAAGGCCTGGGCCGGAAGCGGCGCTAAACCGGCCGCGAGGATCAGGAAAGCGGTCGAAACGGTTTTCATCGAATGCCTCGAAAAAGGTGCCAAGCCGCTGAAATGCAAAGGGGAGCCTTCCGGCTCCCCCTGTCCCTCGCTGATATCGGTCGCATGGTTAACCAGCGGTTAACCACGTCCTATTCTTCGAATTCCACCGTCACCCCGGCCTTCACCATCTTGGCCAGTTCGGTCGCATCCCAGTTGGTCAGGCGGACGCAGCCGTGGCTGTTGGTCTTGCCGATCTTCGAGGGCTCGGGGGTGCCGTGGATGCCGTAGGTCGGCTTCGAGAGCGCGATCCAGATCGTCCCGACCGGGCCGTTCGGGCCGGGCGGAATGGTGAGCACCTTGTCGTTCTCGCCCTGCTTGAAATTGACCTTCGGGTTGTAGGTGTAGTTCGGGTCGAAGGCGATGCGGTTCACCTGGACGATGCCGGTGGGCGACGGGGTGTCGGACGAGCCGATCGTCGACGGATAGGCGGCGATCAGCGAGCCGTCGGCGGCGTAGGCGCGCACCTGTTCCCGGCCCTTGTCGGCGACGATGCGGGCGACCTCGCCTTTGGCGTTGTCCCCGACGGCCATCACCTTCAGCCGCGTGCCCTGGCGGTTGAAGTCCGCGCCGGGATTGATCTCGATGAGATAGGCCTCGTCCATGTGGAACTTCTCGGCGAGCCGTTCCGACACGCGCTCGAAGCTCATCTCCGGCAGCAGCGCCTTCTGGCCGTAGTCGGAGGGAATGGCCGCCACATAGGGCCCCGAGACGTCTTCCGCGGTGATCTCGTAGGAAACGATGGCCGGTCCGCCCGTCGCGTCGAGTTCCTCGGCCAGCGCCTTGGGGTCGCCGGTCGGCAAAGTGCGCCCGTATTTCTCCTGATAGGCGGCGACCGCCTTGTTGACGTTCGAGCCCATGCGGCCGTCGATGACGCCCGGCGACATGCCGGCGCGGTCGAGCAGCACCTGCAGCGCGGCGATCTCGGCCTTGGCGTTCTTGCCGGTCGGCATCGCAACCTGCGGCGCGGGATCGCTCTCGCGGATGGTCTCGCCCTCGACGATCGGCGCGCCCGGCGCCGGCAGGTCCGTCTGGTAGCCCGGCAGGTCCTCGATGCCGCGCGGCAGCTCGGCCTCCTGCACCGGAGCGCCGGCGTCCGGCAGCGGCGCGGCTTCGATCGCCGCGTCATAGCCGCGGTCGCCCTCGTAGGGCCCGTCGTAATACGGATCGGCCGAGGCCGGCCGGCCGGCGAAGCCCGGCTCCTCGAAGACGCCGGGCGGCGGCAGGTCGACCCGGCCCTCGAGCATCACGCCGGGCGGCGGCGGCGCGTCGATGATCGCCCCGCGCTCCTCGAACTGCCTGCGGCGTTCGCGGAAGCGCTCGCGGCGCGGCTCCTCGACGGCGACGATCCGCCCGAACTCGTCGATGACCACCCGCCGGCCGAACTCGTCGATGTAGATTTCGGCGATCCCGGCATCACCCGGTTCGTAATACTGTGCGAGCTGCACCGGCGCCTCCTGCGCCGTCGCGACGGCCGGTATCGCCAGCAGCGGCAGCAGTCCCGGGAGCAATCGCAGGTCTCGCATCATCGTCGTCTCTCCAGCCGGCAGGCTCGCTCGCCGGTAAGGTCCATGTCCGACCTTGCGAAATGGCAGATGAACCGGACATGAAAATGACCAAGCCGCAGATAAGTGGCCTGATAGCGGCAGGCCTCCAGCCTGGGGCAAGGCCGGCCGCCGCCGCAGCCTTGGCAAAGGCGCCGCCGCGATTATGTCACGCTCCATGATGGCAACCACCGGCAGAGACATGACAGACACGCTTCCCGACCGCCTTTCCTCCGATCCCGCCAGCGAGTTCTACGACGCCGAACTCCTGGAGCGCGGCGTCGGCGTGCTGTTCAAGGGGGTCGAGAAGACCAATGTCGAGGAATACTGCGTCAGCGAGGGCTGGATCCGCGTGCAGGCCGGCAAGGCCAAGGACCGCAAGGGCCAGCCGCTGACGATCAAGCTGAAGGGCCCGGTCGAGGTGTTCTTCCGCGAAGACTGACGCCTTGCCGACCGGCCGCCTCCGCGCGGCCGGAATATCGCAGAGCCAGTCGCTGCGCAGGACCGGAGCCGGGAGGCGGCATCGTGCCGCCTCTGCCGGCGACGGGAGATCGCCCGGCGGGCAACCTCCCCTTGTCGGCCTGCCGCCTCAGCGGGGCTGCCACTCCTCGGTGCCCAGCTGCTTGGCGCCGAGATAGCTCCAGACGCCCTGCCAGCGCTGCCCGTCCCGGTACATCAGCGCGACGCCGCTGTCGCCGGCCTCGCCGTAGCCGATCGCCAGCACGTCGTCGTCGCCGATCGCCGTGCCCATGACCTTGCGATCGTCGAGCGAGTAGGTCACCGAGAACGTGTCGCCCACCTTCGAGACCAGCACGCTCGCCTCGTAGGTGGTGCCGTCCGGGTTCACCCCGTCGATGCCGTAGGTCCCCGAGGGATCCGCCAGGGCCGGGAATGCCGGAGTCAGCATCGCCGCTGCCGCGACCGGTCCGAGCCATCGTCTATGCATCGTTGTCTCCTCAGCTGAAGGCTGCCCGGCTCCTGCCAGGCGGCGGGTTGCGGCAATCAGTCGGTGAAGTCGAACTGCGAGATCTCGCAGACGTTGACGCCATTCTTCTGCGCCGTGGCGCCGTCGCTGAAGGTAGCCATGAAGTCGAACATGCAGGCGCCGGTGCCGTCGTCGACGGTGACGTCCACCGACTCGCCGACTTCGAGCACGTCGACGCCCAGAATATCCTCCTGCCAGTCGCTCGTGCCGGTGTTCGAGGCGTAGAACTCGATCATCGCCGTGCTCGTCCCGTTGACGATGGTGACGTCACGGTTCTGGGCCGATGCCGCGCCGGCGGCGAGGCAGGCGCCGAGCGAGATGGCCAGCAGGGTGGTCAGGCGGGTACGCAGCATGGTGGTTCCTTGAAATGTCGGCAGAGCCCCGGGGAACCGCCCGGGCGGTGGTGAGGTGGCGGCGCTCGTTCCGCCTTCCGCATCCGGAATCGGGCGGTAACGGCGGCCGGACGGCCGTCCCGGCGTCCTCCGGCGCGGTCGCACCGACCGACGCCTCGGGGCCGCCGCGGACGCGCCCTGCGCCAAGCCATATCGCGGACCGTCGGGGGCCTGAATGTCCTGCCGTCCCGAATTCTTGTCCACTGGTCCCGCGGACACCGCCGCCGTTCCGGTTAAAATTTGATTCAACATTTTTTTATCGTTTCGCGTCACCCTGAAGCGGTTGGTCAGGCTGCGAGGCGACGATGCGGGAATTCGAGGACGAGCTGAACGATCTGCGCATCCGGGCATCGATCCGCGAGCTTCGGACCGGCCTGCTGCGCGCCACGCTGCTGTTCGGGGCGATCACGATCGGCCTTGCGCTGGTGGTGGTGCCGGCCGCCCGCCACAGCGTCGACTATGTCGCAAGCAGCCCGCAGCTCGACACGATGACCACCGGCTCGATCGGCACCGGCCGCTACACCGTCCACCGCAGCGTGCTGCAGGCGCCGGGCGCCGGCCCCTGCATCGTGCATGCCAGCGGCCGGCGGACCGGGGCATGCTGATCTCCCGCCGTGTCATCGCCCGGCTCGACGCCCTTCGCCGCGACCGCAGCGGCGGCGTCGCCGTCGAGTACACGCTCGTCGCCGCGATCCTGGCGACCGCCCTCGTCACCAGCTTCCAGCCGCTGACCGACGCGCTGGTCGCGACGTTCGAGATGATCTCCGCCGCCTTCTGACCGTCCGCCGGCTCAGGCCGGGTCCGAGCGATCCCCCAGCGCCGCGGCGAGGCTTGTCTTGGCGCTGCCCGGCCGCAGCGGCTTCTGCTGGCTCTCGTGCGGCGCCCAGCCGGACATGTAGATGATGTCGAAGGTGGCACGGATCCGCCCGTCCGGGTCGGCGTAGCGCTCGGCGTAGATCTCGGCCGCCCGCAGGAACAGCCGCCGGGAGGCCGGCCGGCGCGAGCGCTCGACCAGCATGTTGGCCATGCCCATCGCCCGCAGATCCTGCATCAGCTGGAACAGATTGTCGTAGCGCACGGTCAGCCGGTCCTGGTCGGTGACCGGAAGGGCGAAGCCGGCGCGCTGCAGCAGCGCGCCGGCGTCCCTGATGTCGGCGAAGGGCGCGACGCGCGGCGACACGCCGCCGAGCAGCTCGGCCTCGGCGGCGAACAGCGAGGCGCGCAGCTCGCTCAGCGTGTCGCCGCCGAGGAAGCCGCAGAGGAACAACCCGTCCGGCCGCAGGGCGCGGCGGCACTGGACCAGGACGCCGGGCGTATCGTTGGTGAGATGCAGCGACAGGGTCGAGACGATCAGGTCGACGCTCGCCTCGGCCAGCGGCAACGCTTCCTCGTCGCCGACGGCGGCGAGGTCGGGCCCGTCGAGAAGCGTCGGCAGCCGCTCGATCCGCACGATGCGGCCGGCCTTGCCGCTGGCAAGGATCTGCGTGGCCATCTCGCCGGTATGGCCGGCGAGGTCGACTGCCACCTCGAACCGGCGCTCCACAAGGGACAGCCGCTCCGCCAGCTCGTCCGCAGCGGCCGTGAGCAGGAAGCGCACCGAGGGGGGCGTCCCGTCGCCGAGCCAGCGGCGGCGGCGCCGGTCGAGCAGTTCCCGGTCGAAGACGCGGTGTCCGGGGGTTTCCGGCATGGTGGCCTGTCTCTGCTGGGTGTGGCGTCGAGAGCGCTTGTAGCTGCCCGCAGCAGGAGTATCGTCAAGGGTCGAGGATGCCAACGGCGCCGGCCGGAGGCGCGGCGCCATCGGGGCGAGGCCGGGAGGCGAGGAGCGATGAGCATCATCAGGCGCGGCACCCTGGCGATCGGCGGATCGATCGGCCGGCTGCTGTTTCCCCCCGTCTGCCCCGGCTGCCAGGCCGCCGTGACCGGAAGCGGGACCGTATGTGCGCAGTGCTGGCCGAAGCTGCGCTTCATCGAGCGGCCCTATTGCGAGGTGCTGGGGCTGCCCTTCGCCTACGACCTCGGCAAGGGTTTCCTTTCCGCCGAGGCGATCGCCGAGCCGCCGCCCTTCGCCCGGCTGCGCGCCGCCGTGCTCTACGAGGATCTCGCAGCGCGGCTGGTCGCGGCGCTGAAATACGGCGACCGCACCGACCTCGTGCCGCTGATGGCGGGCTGGATGCGGCGGGCCGGCGCCGAGCTCTTGGCGGATGCCGACGTGATCGTGCCGGTGCCGCTGCACTCCGGCCGGCTGTGGCGGCGCCGGTTCAACCAGTCCGCCGAGCTGGCGCGGCGGATCGGCCGCGAGACCGGCACGACCTATTCGGCGCTGGCGCTGCGGCGGGTCAAGTCCACCCGCAGCCAGGTCGGGCTCGGCGTCAGCCAGCGGCAGGAGAACGTCCGCGGCGCCTTCCAGGTGATCGACCCGCGGCGCGCCGAGATCCAGGGACGGCGGGTGCTGCTGGTCGACGACGTCTACACGACGGGCGCCACCACCGCGAGCGCCACACGGGCGCTGAAGCGCGCAGGGGCAAGGGATGTCGACGTCCTGGTCTTCGCCAGGGTTGCCGCCGGCACCGCGTGAAGCCATATGCTGGACGAACCGAATTCGGACAGGAATCTTATGCCGGACGTCGTCATCTATACCCGCCAGCTCTGCGGCTTCTGCTCGCGGGCCAAGCGCCTGCTCGAAGAGAAGGGCGTCGCCTTCGAGGAGAAGGACGCCAGCGCCTCGCCGCAGCTGCGCCAGGAAATGATCCAGCGCGCCAAGGGCGCCGCCACCTTCCCGCAGATCTTCGTCGGCGACACCCATGTCGGCGGCTGCGACGATCTCTACGCGCTGGAGCGCGCCGGCAAGCTCGACCCGCTCCTGGCTGCCTGAACGAACAAGGAGAGTGCCGCGATGACCGTGTTTACCGCCGCCGTGCTGCAGATGCGCTCCGGCCTCGAGCCGGAGGCCAATGTCGCGGCGCTGGAAGGCCTGGTGGCCGAGGCCGTCGCGGCGGGGGCGGACTATCTGCAGTCGCCGGAAATGACCGGCATGGTGCAGCGCGACCGCGCCGGCCTGATGCAGCATCTGCGCGGCGAGGCGGACGACCTGGTGCTGGCGGCGGCGTCGCGGCTGGCGCGTCAGCATGGCGTCCATCTGCATGTCGGCTCGACGGCGATCGCGCTCGATAACGGCAAGGTCGCCAACCGCGCGGTGCTCTACGCGCCCGACGGCTCGATCAAGGCCCGCTACGACAAGATCCACATGTTCGACGTCGATCTCGACAACGGCGAGAGCTGGCGGGAGTCGCGCACCTACCGGCCCGGCGAATACGCCGCGCTCGCCGATCTCGCCTTCGCGGGCGGCCCAGCGCGGCTCGGCTTTGCCGTCTGCTACGACATGCGCTTCCCGCATCTGTTCCGCGAGGAGGCGCTGGCCGGGGCCGAGATCCTCACCGCGCCGGCCGCCTTCACCCGGCAGACCGGCGAGGCGCACTGGCATGTGCTGCTGCGGGCGCGGGCGATCGAGAACGGCGCCTATGTCATCGCCGCGGCGCAGGGCGGCGTGCACGAGGACGGCCGCGAGACCTACGGCCATTCGCTGATCGTCGACCCATGGGGCCGGATCGTCGCGGAGGTCGACGGCGACGGTCCCGGCATTGCGCTGGCGCGCATCGACACGGCGGAAGTCGCCGCGGCGCGTGCCAAGATCCCCAATCTGAAGAATGCCCGTCCGTTCCGCGTCGGCGAGGACGGCAACAGCGTCCGGGTGACGGGCGCGCTGGAGGCGGCCGAGTGATCAGCTTCGCGCTCCGGTGCGAACCCAGGGGCCACGGCTTCGACGGCTGGTTCCGCTCCGGTGAGGATTTCGAGGCGCAGGCCGGGCGCGGGCTGGTGGAATGCCCGGCCTGCGGCTCGACCGAGATCGGCAAGGCGCTGATGCGGCCCGCCATCGGCAAGGGCGGGGCACCCGCCGCCGCCGGCGAACGCACGGCCCCCGCCGCCACTGCGCCGGGCGGCGGCTACGCCAATGCCGAGGCGGCCAGGGTGTTTGCCAAGCTCCAGGAAATGGCCCGGGAACTGCGCGCCAAGGCCGACTATGTCGGTCCGCGCTTCGCCGAGGAGGCGCGGCGCATCCATTACGGCGAGACCGAGGCGCGGCAGATCTACGGCGAGGCCTCGCCCGCAGAGGTGAAGGGCCTCAGCGAGGAGGGCATCGCCGCCCTGCCGCTGCCGTCGCTGCCCGAAGACAAGAACTAGCCGACATTCAGCCTTATCGCCGGCGCGGGCCCCTCCCCGGCCGCCGGCATCACCGCGCGAATTTGCCCGCGGCGAGGCCTTCGAAAAAATTCTCCACGCGCTGTCGATTTCGCCAGAGTTCGTTCGTCGTATCGGCAGGGCGGTCACGACGACCCCCCGGCAAGGGAGACAGAACGATGCGCGTGATGGTGATGGTGAAGGCGACGGAAGACTCCGAAGCGGGGATCATGCCCTCGACCGAGCTGTTCGAGGCGATGGGAAAATTCAACGAGGAGCTGGTCAATGCCGGCATCATGCTCACCGGCGACGGGCTGAAGCCGTCGAAGGAGGGCAAGCGGATCGCCTTCGACGGCCCGGGCCGGACGGTCATCGACGGGCCGTTCGCCGAGACCCGCGAACTGGTTGCCGGCTTCTGGATCTGGGAAGTCCGCGACATGGCGGAGGCCGTCGAATGGGCCAAGCGATGCCCGAACCCGATGCCGGGTCCGAGCGAGCTGGAGATCCGGCCGTTCTACGAGATGGCCGACTTCGCCGATGTCGTGACCCCGGAAGTCATCGAGCAGGAAGAGCGGCTGCGGGCCAAGCTCGAGGCGCGCTGACGCCCGCCGTCCTCGATGCGGCGCGGGGCTTGGCCGATGCCGAGCCCCGCCCCTAGATTGCCGGTGTGGCAGCGACGGATACACATCAGGCGATCGAGACCGTCTTCCGGATCGAGCGGGCCCGGCTGATCGCCGGCCTGACCCGCCTGGTGCGGGATGTCGGGACGGCCGAGGAACTGGCGCAGGACGCGCTCGTCGCGGCCCTCGCCGGGTGGCCGAGAAGCGGCGTGCCGGAGCGGCCCGGCGCCTGGCTGATGGCGACGGCCAAGCGCCGGGCGATCGACCAGTTCCGGCGCGAGCGGATGCGGGCCGAAAAGCATGCCGCGATCGGCCGCGAGATGGTGGCCGATACCGGCGGCGCCGAGGCGATCGACGCCGCCCTCGACGACGAAGTCGGCGACGAGCTGCTCGGCCTGATGTTCGTCGCCTGCCACCCGGTGCTGTCGCGCGAGGCCCGCGTCGCGCTGACGCTGCGGCTGGTGGGCGGCCTCACCACCGGCGAGATCGCCCGGGCCTTCCTTGCGCCGGAGCCGACGATCGCGCAGCGCATCGTGCGGGCCAAGAAGACCCTCGGCGCGTCCGGCCTCGCCTACGAGGTGCCGCGCGGCAAGGCGCGGCAGGAGCGGCTCGGCTCGGTGCTGGAGGTGATCTACCTGATCTTCAACGAGGGCTATGCGGCGACCGCCGGCGAGGACCTGATCCGGCCGGCGCTCTGTGCCGAGGCGCGGCGCCTCGGCGCGATCCTCGCCGGCCTCGCGCCCCAGGAGCCGGAGGTGTTCGGCCTCGTGGCGCTGATGGACATCCAGGCCTCGCGCTTTTCCGCCCGCGTGGCGGCGGACGGGTCGCTGGTGCCGCTCACCCGGCAGAACCGCGCCAGCTGGGACCGGCTGCTGATCCGGCGCGGCCTTGCCGCGCTGGATCGCGCCGTGGCGCTCGGCGGCGAGGACGGCGCCTATGTGCTGCAGGCGGCGCTGGCGGCGTGCCACGCGCGGGCCGCGCGCGCCGAGGACACCGACTGGGCCCGGATCGCCGGGCTCTACGACCGGCTCCGCGCCGTGACGCCGTCGCCGGTGGTCGACCTCAACCGGGCCATTGCCCACAGCATGGCGTTCGGGCCGGCGGTCGGCCTCGCGCTCTTGTCGGATCTGGAGGCGGAGGGGGCGCTGTGCGCCTACGCACCGCTCTGGGCGGCGAAGGGCGACTTCCTGTTCCGTTCAGGACGCATGCCGGAGGCGAAGGCCGCCTTCGAGCGGGCGGCGAGCCTGTCGCGAAACGCGCCGGAACAGGCCTTCCTGCTTCAGCGCGCGGCCGATTGTGACGATTGACCCGCCGGACGGTCAGCCGCGGGCGGATTTCGCCAGCGTGACGCCCTTCTTGCGCGGGCCGGGGCCGCCGTCCTCGAACAGGCCCTGCTCGGTGGCCTGCTGGAAGAGCAGGTCGCCCTTGAGGCCCGCGATCAGCCGCAGGTCGCGCAATTCGCACAGCCCGGCAATGCGGAAGGCCAGCGGGCGAAGATGCACGCGGTTGTAGCAGAAGAAGGCCAGCCGGGCCCGGGCCTCGGCGTCGATCTCGCGGATCAGCGCGATGCGCGTGCGTTCATCCGAGCGCAGCAGCAAGGCCAGCACCTCGAGGGGGACCGGGCAGGTCGCTTCGTTCGGAACCTGGTCTCTGTTCGCCGCCACCATCTCACCCTCGGGATCGTTGTCTGTTCGTGCCGGTCTGTCGGTGCCCGCCTTGACGCGACGCAATTCCCGCCGCTGAAACAACATGGGCAACGGGGCTTGCCCAAACCTTGCGGGTAGCCGGCTAACGGCCTGAACCTGCAGGATGTCCCCAGCTTTCTCCGGGCGCCGGCTCAGACGGCCGGGCGGCGGGCGAGGACCATGTAGTTGACGTCGGTGTCACGTGACTGGCGCCAGGCATCGGCGAGCGGGTGGTAGACCACGCCGATCTCGTCGATCATCGACAGGCCCTGCCGCTCGACCGGCCCGGCGATCTCCTCGGGGCGAACCAGCTTGGAAAACTGGTGGGTGCCCTTGGGCAGCCAGCCGAGGACGTATTCGGCCCCGACGATGGCGAAGGTGTAGGCCTTCAGCGTCCGGTTGATCGTCGCCACGAAGAGCAGGCCGCCAGGCTTCACCATCGCGGCGCAGGAGGAGAGGAACAGCTCGACGTCGGCGACATGCTCGACGACCTCGAGCGCCAGGACGACGTCGAAGGTCTCGCCGCCGGCGGCGATCGCCTCCGCCGTGGTGGCGCGGTAGTCGATCGCAAGGCCGCTTTCCGCCGCGTGGAGGCGCGCCACCTCGATATTGGTCTCCGAGGCATCGGCCCCGACGACATGGGCGCCGAGACGCGCCAGCGGCTCGCAGATCAGCCCGCCGCCGCAGCCGATGTCGAGCAGCGACAGGCCCTCGAACGGCTTGCCGCGCGTGAGGTCGCTGCCGAAGTTCATCGCCAGCTGCGCGCGGATGTATTCCAGCCGCACCGGATTGAACTTGTGCAGCGGCTTGAACTTGCCCGCCGGGTTCCACCATTCCTGCGCCAGCCGCGAAAACCGCTCGACCTCGCCGGCGTCGATCGTGGTGCCCTCGCTTGCGTTCATCGTGGTGTCGCTCCCTGTTGCTCCCCCGCCATCTTCCGCCGCCGGCCGCGAAGTCAAGCGCCCGCGACCATCGGCTGCGCCCCGGGCGGCCAGCGGATTGCGGTTCCGGGCCGCATCGGCTACGGAACGGCCGCTCGGCGCCGGGGGCGGCGGGCACTCGCAGCGTGCCCGTTTCCCGCAGCCGGACACCGTCCCGCACCTCATACGATACCGATCCGCTCACATGGCCCGCATCGTCCTCAAGTTCGGCGGCACCTCCGTCGCCGATATCGACCGCATCAAGAACGTCGCGCGGCATGTCAAACGCGAGGTCGATGCCGGCCACGACGTCGCCGTCGTCGTCTCGGCGATGTCGGGCAAGACCAACGAGCTCGTCGGCTGGTGCCGGGCGGCCTCGCCGATCCACGATGCGCGCGAATACGATGCCGTCGTCGCCAGCGGCGAGCAGGTGACCGCCGGTCTGCTGGCGATCACGCTGCAGGCCATGGGCGTCAATGCGCGCTCCTGGCAGGGCTGGCAGATCGCCATCAGGACGGACGGCGCGCACGGCGCGGCGCGCATCCAGGAAATCGACGCCGCCGAGATCGTGCGGCGCTTCGGCGAAGGCCAGGTGGCGGTGATCGCCGGCTTCCAGGGCATCGCGCCGGACAACCGCATCGCGACGCTCGGGCGCGGCGGCTCCGACACCAGCGCGGTCGCCGTCGCCGCGGCGATCAAGGCGGATCGCTGCGACATCTATACCGACGTCGACGGGGTCTACACGACCGACCCGCGCATCGAGCCGAAGGCCCGCCGGATGAGCCGCATCTCCTTCGAGGAGATGCTGGAGATGGCCTCGCTCGGCGCCAAGGTGCTGCAGGTCCGTTCCGTCGAGCTGGCCATGGTGCATAAGGTGCGCATGTTCGTGCGCTCGTCATTCGAGGACCCCGACGCGCCCGGCATGGGGGACTTCGACAACCCGCCGGGAACGCTCATTTGCGACGAGGATGAAATCGTGGAACAGCAGGTCGTCACAGGGATCGCCTACGCCAGGGACGAGGCGCAGATCTCGCTGCGCCGGGTCGAGGACCAGCCGGGCGTCGCCGCCGCGATCTTCGGCCCGCTCGCCGAAGCCGGCGTCAATGTCGACATGATCGTCCAGAACATCTCCGAATCGGGCGCCACGACCGACATGACCTTCACGGTCCCGTCCGGCGACCTGCAGAAGGCCACCGCGGTGCTCGAGACGGCGAAGTCGGCGATGCGCTACGAGGCCATCCAGAGCGAGCAGGGCCTGACCAAGGTGTCGGTCATCGGCGTCGGCATGCGCAGCCATACCGGCGTCGCGGCCACGGCGTTCAAGGCGCTGGCCAGCCGCGGCATCAACATCCGCGCGATCACCACTTCCGAAATCAAGATCTCGATCCTGATCGACGGCGAATATACCGAACTGGCGGTTCGGGCGCTGCATTCGATCTACGGATTGGACAAGCCGTAAGCCCTTCGGGTTGAAGCCCGCGGTTGCGCTCGGTAAGAGGCGGGCGGGCGCGGGTTGTCCGCAGGGGATCGGGACGGTCCGTCATTCGATTGTCTCCGCGGCACGGAAGTGTGATCTGATGGAACGAGAGTCGAACCGCACCGGGCCCCCGGCGCGGCCGGCCGTCGCCGAAAACGAGAGATTGCGTTGATCAGGAGCGACATGTCAGGTCCGCGCGTCCTCATGCGCCGCATCCGGGAGCTCATGGCCGAGCCGCTCGACCCGCAGGCGCGTCTCGACCAGATCGTCCGGCAGATCGCCCAGAACATGGTCGCGGAAGTCTGCTCGCTCTACGTGCTGCGCGCCGACGCGGTGCTGGAACTCTATGCCACCGAAGGCCTCAATCCCGGTTCCGTCCACCTCGCCCAGCTGAAGCTCGGCGAGGGCCTGGTCGGCACGATCGCCGCCACGGCCCGGCCGCTGAACCTGTCGGAAGCCCAGAAGCACCCGGCCTTCACCTACCTGCCGGAGACCGGCGAGGAGATCTACAACTCCTTCCTCGGCGTGCCGATCCTGCGGGCCGGCCGGACGCTGGGCGTGCTGGTGGTGCAGAACAAGTCGGCGCGGCTCTACCGCGACGAGGAATCCGAGGCGCTGGAGACGGTGGCGATGGTGGTCGCCGAGATGATCGCGGCCGGCAGCCTGGAAGGCCTGTCGCGGCCCGGCGTCGCCCTCGACCTGTCGCGGCCGGTGAGCTTCGACGGCGAGGCGCTGTCGGACGGGATCGGCATCGGCCACGTGATCCTGCACGAGCCGCGCGTCGTCGTCACCAATCTCTTCAACGAGGACGTCGAGGCGGAGGTCGACCGGCTCGGCAAGGCGCTCGGCATCCTGCGGGTCTCCATCGAGGACATGCTGGCGCGTCGCGACGTCGCCGCCGAGGGCGAGCACCGGGCGGTGCTCGAGGCCTACCGGATGTTCGCGCACGACCGCGGCTGGGTGCGGCGCCTCGAGGAGGCGGTGCGCAACGGCCTGACCGCCGAGGCGGCGGTCGAGAAGGTGCAGTCGGACATGCGGGCACGCATGATGCACATGACCGACCCCTATATCCGCGAGCGACTGCACGATTTCGACGACCTCGCCAACCGCCTGCTGCGCCAGCTGATCGGCCGCGACAGCCACGAGGACAGCCCGGCCGGCGACGCGGTGATCGTGGCGCGCTCGATGGGCGCGGCGGAACTGCTCGACTACCGGCGCGATATGATCCGCGGCCTGGTGCTCGAGGAGGGAGCGGCGACGAGCCACGTGGTGATTGTCGCCCGCGCCCTCGGCATCCCGGTTGTCGGTCAGGTGAAGGGCGCCGTCTCCATGTCGGAGAACCGCGACCTGATCATCGTCGACGGCGAGGATGGCGGCGTGCATCTGCGCCCGCCCGCCGAGCTTGCCGCCCTGTTCTCCGATAAGGCGCGGTTCCGCGAACGGCGCCAGGAGCGCTACCGCTCGCTGCGCGACGTGCCGTCGCGGACAAAGGACGGCGTGGCGATCGATCTGGAGATGAATGCCGGGCTGCTGGTCGACCTGCCGCAGCTGGAGGAATCCGGCGCCGCCGGAATCGGCCTCTTCCGCACCGAGCTGCAGTTCATGGTGGCCTCCACCATGCCGCGCGCCAGCGACCAGGAGCGGCTCTACGCCGCCGTGCTCGACGCCGCCGGCGAGCGCCCAGTGACCTTCCGGACCCTCGATGTCGGGGGCGACAAGGTGCTGCCCTATATCAGCCAGTCGCCGGAGGAGAATCCGGCGCTCGGCTACCGCGCGCTGCGGCTGGCGCTCGACCGGCCGGGCCTGATGCGCACCCAGCTGCGGGCGCTGCTCAAGGCCGCCGCTGGGCGCGAACTGCGGGTGATGTTCCCGATGGTGACCGATCTCGCGGAGGTGCAGCAGGCCCGCGAGCTGATCGACCGCGAGCTGAACCATCTGACGCGGTTCGGCCATCCGATGCCGCACCGGCTGAAGGTCGGCGCGATGATCGAGGTGCCCTCGACGCTGTTCCAGCTCGACGAGCTGATGGGGGTGCTCGACTTCGTCTCGGTCGGCTCGAACGACCTGTTCCAGTTCTTCGCCGCCGTCGACCGCGGCAATGCCCGCGTCGCCGGCCGCTTCGACGATCTGTCGGTGCCGTTCCTGCGGGCGTTGCGCAGCATCGTCGAGGCCGGCAACCGGCACAACGTGCCGGTGACGCTGTGCGGCGAAATGGCCGGGCGCCCGCTGAGCGCGATGGCGTTGATCGGCCTCGGCTTCCGCTCCATATCCATGGCGCCGCCGTCGATCGGGCCGGTCAAGGCGATGATCGTCGAGACGGACGTCGCCGACCTGGAGAAGGCGATCTGCGAGAAGCTGGACTCGGCGCATGGAGCGGGCGGCATGCGCGACATGCTCGTCGATTACGCCAGGGCGCATTCCATCCCCTACTAGCGAGCCGGACGAGGCAGCAGCGCTCCCATCCGCCTGCGACCGCCGGTCGTCGGCGCAGCATTTTCGAGCATGTCAGGATCCCATGGCGACCTTGCCGAACGCGAAACTCGACGAAATCCTGTCCCGGTTCCGCTATCTCGAGAACGAGATGGCCAAGAGCCCGGAACACGGCGTCTATGCCGGGCTGGCCGCCGAATATGCCGGGCTGGAGCCGGTGGTGGCGGCGATCCGGTCCTACCGCAAGCTGGAGGGCGAGCTCGCCGGCTCGCGCGCGCTGCGCGACGATCCCTCGGCCGACCGCGAGATGCGCGAACTCGCCGAGATGGAGATCGACAACCTGCGCGCCGAGCTCGAGCGGCTGACCGACGAGATCCGCATCCTGCTCCTGCCGAGGGACGCGGCCGACGAGAAGGGCGCGATCCTCGAGATCCGCGCCGGCACCGGCGGCTCGGAGGCCGGGCTGTTCGCCGGCGACCTGTTCCGCATGTACCAGCGCTATGCCGAACTGCACGGCTGGAAGGTCGAGATCCTGTCGGCCAGCGAGGGCGAGGTCGGCGGCTACAAGGAAGTCATCGCCGCCATACGCGGCGCCGGGGTGTTCTCGCGGCTGAAGTTCGAATCCGGGGTGCACCGGGTGCAGCGCGTACCGGAGACCGAGTCGGGCGGGCGGATCCACACCTCCGCCGCCACCGTCGCGGTACTGCCGGAGGCCGAGGACATCGACGTCGAGGTGCGCGCCGAGGACATCCGCATCGACACGATGCGCGCCTCCGGCGCCGGCGGCCAGCACGTCAACACCACCGATTCGGCCGTGCGAATCACCCATATCCCGAGCGGCATCGTCGTCACCTCGTCGGAGAAGTCGCAGCACCAGAACCGCGCGCGGGCGATGCAGGTGCTGAAGGCGCGGCTGTTCGACATGGAGCGCCAGCGCGCCGACGACGAGCGCTCGGCGGCGCGCAAGAGCCAGGTCGGCAGCGGCGACCGCTCGGAGCGCATCCGCACCTACAATTTCCCGCAGGGGCGCGTCACCGACCACCGGATCAACCTGACGCTCTACAAGCTCGACCGGGTCATCGAGGGCGAGATGGACGAGCTGGTCGAGGCGCTGGTCGCCGACCACCAGGCGCAGCTTCTGGCTGCCGTCGGCGCCGATGCCTGAGGGCGGCAAGGCCCGCGCCGGGGATCTGCTCCGGACGGGCGCCGCCCGCCTGCGACAGGGCGGCGCGGACACCCCCGATCTCGACGCCCGGCTGCTGCTGGCCGAGGCGGCCGGCATGGAGCCGAGCGCGCTGCACCGGCATGCGGCGCTGCCGGAATCGCCCGACCTGCCTGCCCGCTTCGAGGCGCTCCTGCAGCGCCGCCTGGCGGGGGAGCCGGTGCACCGCATCCTCGGCCGCCGGGCTTTCTACGCGCACGAATTCCTGTTGTCGCCCGACACGCTGGAGCCGCGGCCGGATACCGAGATCCTCGTCGACGAGGCCTCGGCGGCGGTGGCGGATTCGATCGCGATGACCGGGCGCTGCGTCTTCGCCGATATCGGCACCGGCAGCGGGGCGATCGCGGTCTCGCTGCTCGCCCTGCATCCGGCCGCAGTGGCGGTCGCCACCGACATCAGCGAAGCGGCGCTGGCGACGGCGCGGCGGAACGCAGCGGCGGCGGGCGTGGCGCATCGCATGCTGGCGGTCCGCATGGATTATCTCGCCGGGCTCGCCGGACCACTTGATCTTCTGGTCTCCAACCCCCCATATATTCCCCACCACGACATTGCATTGCTGGCGCGCGAGGTGCGCGACCACGATCCGATCCGGGCCCTCGACGGGGGCGAGGACGGTCTTGTCGCCTATCGCGCCCTGGCGGCGTCCGCCGGTCAGGTGGTGCGTCGCGGCGGCGAGGCGATCGTGGAGATCGGAATCGGCCAGCGACCGGCGGTGGAAGCGATCTTTCGCGCCAACGGCCTCGTCTTTGTCAGGTCGGCTATGGATCTCGGCGGAACCGAACGGGTGCTGCGCTTCCGGTCGGAAGGTCGCGGTTAAACCGTAAAGCACTGCAAGAAGAGCCTGCGTGACCGGTGCAAACCCCTCTGGAAGTGGCGAGAAAGCACTTGTGGCTGGACGTTTTCCCTTCTAGGGTCCCGCGTATAGCCGAGCATTCGAGGGGGACATCCCGAACGATGCCGCAGTGACGCGGCGCGGGATGCTCGAGATGACCGATCGGTCGTCCGTGCCGGCGTTGGGTGTCGCCAGGCGCAAACACTTAAAACTCTTTGAGGCGGCTGTGCAGCTGCGCGGCCGATGAGCATGAACGCGCTTGGCGCGTTCGCAGGCAAGGGCCCAGACCGGCGCGGCCGGCACATCCAGAAGACGGGAAGAGCATGAGGCCAGGACAGCAGCAGCAACAGCAGAAGAACCGCATGCGCGGTCGGGGCCGGAAAGGTCCCAACCCGCTTTCGCGCAGCTACGAGTCGAACGGCCCGGACGTGAAGATCCGGGGCAACGCCCAGCATATCGCCGAGAAGTACGGCATGCTGGCGCGCGACGCCTCGGGCGCCGGCGACCGGGTGATGGCCGAGAACTATCTGCAGCACGCCGAGCACTACAACCGCATCGTCGCGGCCGCCCAGGGCCAGTTCCAGCCGCAGCGCGACGACCGCGACATGCGGGACGGCGACGAGGACGACGACGATTCGCAGGACTCCCAGGAGTTTCGCAACGACGAGCGGCCGGCCTCCAACGGCGCCCGCGAATCCGACCGCGACGGTTTCCGCGACCGCGATTCCAATCGCGACCGCGACGGCAATCGGGACGGCAATGGCAACCGTGACCGCGAGCAGAACCGCAATCGCGACAGCAGCCGCGACCGGGACGGCAACCGTGACCGCGATGGCAACCGTGACGGCAACCGCGAGCGCGACGGCAACCGCAACCGCGATGGCAACCGCGATCGTGACGGCAACCGCGATGGCAACCGCGAGCGCCGCGACCGCTTCCAGCCGCAGGGCACCGGGCCGCAACCCGTCATCGCCCATGACGCGCCGCGCAACGGCGACGGGCAGCGGGACGAACGCGCGCCGCGCCACGAGGCCGACGGCCGACGCGACCGCGAGGAAGCCGCGCACGCCGGCAACGGCGGCGGACAGCCGCCGCGCGACGAGCATGCGCCGCGCCGCGAGGCCAACACCCGCCGCGACGAAGAGCCCGCGGCGACCGTAGCCTCTCCCGGTGGATCTCCCGCGACCGACGAACAGGCGCCGCAGCCGCGGCGTCGCGGTCGCCCGCGTCGCAACCGCGACGGCGAGGAGAATGGTTCGACCGAGGCCGCCGCCCCGGCGGTCCAGGAAGCCGCCACTGGCGAAGCGGCCGACACGCGGCCCGCCGCAGCCGTTGCGGATGCGCCGGAAGGCGAGGCGCCGGCCAAGCGCCGGCCCGGCCGGCCGCGCAAGAAGAAGCCCGAGGACGGGTCGGGCGGCGCCAGCGACGGCGAAGGCAACGAACTGCCGTCCTTCCTGCTGGCCTCCAACGGCTGACCGGCCGCCTGCGGGCGGTTCGGCTTGCAGAAATTCGAATGGCGTCGCGGTCTCCGCGGCGCCATTCGTCGTTTCGGGAAAGCTCATGGCGATTTTCGGATCGCCCTGACATAGCGCAATGACAGGACCGGCATTTCTGCAACAGTCGCGGCTTGTGCCCCTTCCGGGGGCGGCGCGCTTTCCCCATATGTCCGGTGGGCGGCTCGCCGGAACGGGAGCCGGACTCCAGGAACACTCGGACCTTGCCTCGGCAGTGAGGGAGGTTCGCGGCAGGAGAGCGACATCATGAATCTGGAAAAATACACCGAACGCGTGCGCGGCTTCATCCAGGCGGCACAGACTCTCGCGGTCTCGCGGGACCACCAGCAGTTCACCCCCGAACATCTCCTGAAGGTCCTCGTCGACGACGAGGAGGGCATGGCGGCGGGCCTGATCGAGAAGGCCGGCGGCCGTCCGGCGGACGTCCGGCTGGCGGTCGACGCTGCGCTCGACGCGCTGCCGCGGGTCTCCGGCGGCGGCAGCCAGATGTACCTGGCGCAGCCGCTGGCCAAGGTCTTCGCGACGGCCGAGGAGATCGCCAAGAAGGCCGGCGACAGCTTCGTCACGGTCGAGCGCCTGCTGCTCGCCATGGTGATCGAGAAGGCCGCGAAGACCTCGGAGATCCTCAAGGCGGCCGGCGTCACCGCCAACGGGCTGAACGAGGCCATCAATGCCCTGCGCAAGGGCCGCACCGCGGATTCCCAGTCGGCCGAGAGCGGCTACGACGCGCTGAAGAAATATGCCCGCGACCTGACCGCGGCCGCCCGCGAGGGCAAGGTCGACCCGGTGATCGGGCGCGACGACGAGATCCGGCGCACCATCCAGGTCCTCTCCCGCCGCACCAAGAACAACCCGGTGCTGATCGGCGAGCCGGGCGTCGGCAAGACGGCGATCGCGGAAGGCCTGGCCCAGCGCATCGTCAATGGCGACGTGCCCGAGAGCCTGCGCGACAAGCAGCTGATGGCGCTCGACATGGGCTCGCTGATCGCCGGCGCGAAGTATCGCGGCGAGTTCGAGGAGCGGCTGAAGGCGGTGCTGTCGGAGGTGACCTCGGCTGCAGGCGGCATCATCCTGTTCATCGACGAGATGCACACGCTGGTCGGAGCCGGCAAGGCGGACGGCGCGATGGACGCCTCCAACCTCCTGAAGCCGGCACTGGCGCGGGGCGAGTTGCACTGCGTCGGCGCGACGACGCTCGACGAATACCGCAAGCATGTCGAGAAGGACGCCGCGCTCGCCCGCCGCTTCCAGCCGGTCTTCGTCTCCGAGCCGACGGTCGAGGACACGATCTCGATCCTGCGCGGCCTCAAGGAGAAGTACGAGCAGCACCACCAGGTCCGGATATCCGACTCGGCGCTCGTCGCCGCGGCGCAGCTGTCGAACCGCTACATTACCGACCGCTTCCTGCCCGACAAGGCGATCGACCTCATCGACGAGGGCGCCGCGCGGCTGCGCATGCAGGTCGATTCCAAGCCCGAAGTGCTGGACGAGATCGACCGCCGCATCATGCAGCTGAAGATCGAGCGCGAGGCCCTGAAGAAGGAGGATGACGACGCCTCCCGCAACCGGCTCGAACGGCTGGAGGGCGAACTCGCCAATCTCGAGGAGGAGTCGGCTGCGATCACCGCCACCTGGCAGGCGGAAAAGTCCAAGCTCGGCCATGCCGCCGACCTCAAGCGGCAGCTCGACGAGGCCCGCAACGATCTCGCCATCGCCCAGCGGCGCGGCGAGTTCCAGCGCGCCGGCGAGCTTGCCTATGACGTCATCCCGAAGCTCGAGGCCGAACTGAAGGCCGCCGAGGCCCAGGACGGCAAGGGCGGGGCCGGCTCGATGGTCGAGGAGACGGTGACCGCCGACCACGTCGCCCAGGTCGTGTCGCGCTGGACCGGCATTCCGGTCGACCGCATGCTCGAGGGCGAGCGCGACAAGCTCCTGCGCATGGAAGACGAGTTGCAGAAGCGCGTCGTCGGCCAGGGCGAGGCGGTGCAGGCGGTGTCGCGCGCCGTCCGGCGCGCCCGCGCCGGCCTGCAGGACCCGAACCGGCCGATCGGCTCGTTCATCTTCCTCGGCCCCACCGGCGTCGGCAAGACCGAGCTGACCAAGGCGCTCGCCGCCTTCCTCTTCGACGAGGAGACGGCGATGGTGCGGCTCGACATGTCGGAATACATGGAGAAGCACTCGGTCTCACGGCTGATCGGCGCGCCTCCCGGCTATGTCGGCTACGAGGAGGGCGGTGCGCTCACCGAGGCGGTGCGGCGCCGGCCCTACCAGGTCGTGCTGTTCGACGAGATCGAGAAGGCGCATCCGGACGTCTTCAACGTCCTGTTGCAGGTGCTCGACGACGGGCGCCTGACCGACGGACAGGGGCGCACGGTCGACTTCCGCAACACCATGATCATCATGACCTCCAATCTCGGTGCGGAATACCTCGTGTCGCTGCGCGACGACGAGGATGCCGAGGCGGCGCGCGAGCAGGTGATGGCGGTGGTGCGGGCGTCGTTCCGGCCGGAGTTCCTCAACCGCGTCGACGAGACGATCCTGTTCCACCGCCTGCATCGGTCCGAGATGGGCGCCATCGTCGACATCCAGATGGGCCGGCTGGAGAAGCTGCTGGCGGATCGCGAGATCACCATCCTGCTCGACGAGACAGGGCGCGAATGGCTGGCGCAGAAGGGCTACGATCCTGCCTACGGCGCTCGGCCGCTGAAGCGGGTGATCCAGCGGGAGGTCCAGGACCCGCTGGCCGAGCGGATCCTGCTCGGCGACATCAGGGACGAGGCGATCGTCAAGATCACCGGTGGCGGCGACCACCTGATCTTCCACGTGGTCGGCTCGAAGTCGGGCGCGCCCGGAGACCGCGTCGCCGCCTGACGCCGCGCCGGCGGTGGCCAACGCCGCCGCGCGGGACACGAGCGCCACAGCCATGCAGAAAGGCCGCCGGGGACGATACCCCGGCGGCCTTTTCCGTTTCACCCGTGGCCCGGCCTGCCGGTCAGAAGAAGGCGGGCCGATAGTAGTCGTCGATCCGGCGCCCGTATTCGGGGTCCCAGTCGGGCGCGGCGTCGGCGGCATAGCGGGGCGCCTCGCGCAGCTGGTCGGCGGTGACGCCGACGACATAGCCGCCCTGCCGCTCGTCGTATTTCAGCGCCTGCCAGGGCAGCGGGTGGTATTCCTCGCCGATGCCGAGGAAGCCGCCGAACGACATGACGGCATATTTCACCCGCCCGTCGCGCTTGCCAAGCACGAGATCGTGGATATGGCCGAGATGGTCGCCCTCGGTGTTGTAGACGGCAGTGCCGGACACCCGGCTCGCCTCGATGTTGTCGACACCGACGCTCACTCCCGCCACGTCGTCCGTGCCCATGATGGTCTGGCCTTCCGTCGATGACATGACGTCGTCTCCTTGGTGAATTTGCTTATTCCTGCAACGCCTTGACCGACCGCTCGTTCCGCCATGGCGGCCCGCACGAGGCAGCGACAACCGGAGAAACCCATGCGACAGACAACGCTTCCCGATGGCACCCCAGTGCCGGTGCTGGGCCAGGGCACCTGGATGATGGGCGACGAGCCCACCCGCCGCGATGCGGAGATCGCCGCCCTGCGCGAGGGGATCGAGCGCGGCATGACGCTTCTCGATACGGCGGAAATCTACGGCAACGGCCGCTCCGAACAGCTGGTGGGCGAGGCGATCGACGGCCGCCGCGACGACATCTTCCTCGTGTCGAAGGTCGCGCCGGGCAATGCCTCGCGCCAGGGCACGATCCGCGCCTGCGAGGCGTCGCTGCAACGGCTCGGCACCGACCGGCTCGACCTCTATCTGCTGCACTGGCGCGGCAGCGTGCCGCTGGCGGAGACCGTCGCGGCGCTGGAGACGCTGAAGGCGGCCGGCAAGATCCTGCGCTGGGGCGTCTCCAACTTCGACGTCGACGACATGGAGGAACTGGCAGCGGCCGGCGGCGCGTCGGTGCAGACCGACCAGGTGCTCTACAATCCCGGCGAACGCGGCATCGAGTTCGACCTGCTGCCGATGCTGGAAGCGCAGGGCATGCCGGCAATGGCCTATTCGCCGATCGGGCAAGGCGGCGACCTGCTGGAGGACGCGACGCTGGTTCGTATCGCCGCGCGCCATGACGCGACGCCGGCCCGCGTCGCGCTGGCCTTCGTGCTGCGCCACAAGGACATCATCGCGATCCCCAAGGCCAGCAGCGTGGCGCATGTCCGCGACAACGCCGCAGCCCTCGACCTGGCGCTCGACGCGGAGGATCTCGCCGAGATCGACGCGGCGTTCCCGCCGCCGCGCCGCAAGCAGCCTCTGGCGATCATCTGAGGCGGAAGCCTCACGGCTCGGCGGGCACCAGTGCCTCGCCGTCGGCCATGACGTCGGGAGAGGGCAGTGCTCCCGGAGCGTCGCCCGCCTCGCGCCGCAGCCGCCGGAAGCGGCCCGGCGCGATGCCATAGACGTCGCGGAACGTGCGGCTGGCATGGCTCTCGGTGGCGAAGCCGGCAGCGTAGGCAAGGACCGCCACGCTGCGGGTCTCGTGCGGCGCACACAACAGGTCGTGCAGCCGCGAGGCCCGCCGCTCCTGAATGTAGCGCGAGACCCCGCCCAGCGGCTTGAACAGGTCGTAGAGGCGCGAGCGCGACACGCCGATCTCGGCGGCCAGCAGCGCCGGGCCGAGATCGGCCGAGGCGAGGCGCATCTCGACCAGCCGGCGGGCCCGCGCCAGCCCGGCCGGGTCGCCGGCCGGCACGGCGCGGCCGGGCTGCCATCCGGCAGCGTGCAGGGTGATCGCCAGCATCTCGGCAAATACCCGGGCGGCGCGCTCCCCTTGCGCCTCGGGGATGAGCGACCCGTGGTGGCAAAGGACCTGCATGGTCTCGGCGAGCAGGCCGGCATGCGGCGGCCGCAGCACCGCGCCATGGAGCAGATGGCTGGCCGGGAACGCTGCCTCCAGGGCATCGCGGGCGATGCGGAAGACGACCGTCAGAACCTCGCACGCCTCGGTCCGGCGCGGACGCCTCATGTCGAAGAGGACGATCTCCCCGGCCCCGACACGACCGATCGCGCCGTAGGTATCGACGTCGAGACGGCCCGCAAGGACGAGCTGGATGATGAAGTCCTCGCCGGCCTCGCGGCTGCCGTGGGCCGCCGGCCGCTGCTCGATTCCCTCCTGCGCATGGGGCGCGCCCAGCACCAGCGGGCCGAGCCGCCGCTCCGGGCCGCGGTTTCCCGCCGCCCGACCGGGGTCGCCTCTCTCGCCGTCGGCGGAGAATGTCCGCAACATGCCCGCTCCGGGACGCGCCGGCATGAGGCGTCATTGCCCTGCTACGGTCAGTCGATCCGCCATCCTATGCAGCAATCGCGCCCGCCGCCATAGGGGGCCGCGCGCCGGCGATGGCGCGGCTCAGAGCAGATCGACGAGGTGGGCGATCAGCGGCTCGTCGGCCGGCGGCATGGGATAGTCCCGCAGCTGCGACGCCCGCACCCATTTCAGCCGCTGCCCCTCGCGGCCGTACGGAATGCCCTCGTAGCGGCGGCAGACATAGAGCGGCATCAGCAAATGGAAGCCGTCGTAGGAATGGCTGGCGAAGGTCAGCGGCGCGAGGCACGCCGCCTGCGTCTCGATTCCCAGTTCCTCGCGCAGTTCCCGGATCAGCGCCGCCTCCGGCGTCTCGCCTTCGTCGAGCTTGCCGCCGGGAAACTCCCACAGCCCCGCCAGCGCCTTGCCGGCCGGGCGCTCGGACAGGAGGATGCGGCCGTCGGCATCGAGCAGCGCGCAGGCGACGACGACGAGCAGCGAACGCGGGCCGCTCACGCGGCGCTCTCCGGCGGCGCGCGGTAGACGTAGCGATAGGCCGGGGTGAAGCCGAGCGAGCGGTAGAGCGACAGGCCCGCCGCATTGTCGGCCTCGACCTGCACCCAGGCCGTCTTGGCGCCCTTGCGGACGGTGTAGCGCAGCGCCGTGGCGACGAGGTCGCGGCCGGTGCCCTGGCGGCGCTGGCTCTGCGCCACCGCGACGTCGAGCAGCCCGGTCAGGTCGTTGTCGTGGATGGCGAGCGCCACCGCGACCGGCGCGCCGGCCTTGTCTTCCTGCACGAACAGGCCGGTGGGCGGGCGGATCGCCTCGATGATCTCGGTCAGCCCGGCGCGCAGCGACGCCGGTCGCTCGTGGACGATCAGGCTAGCCTCGATGTAGCGGGCGGTGTCGCGGATCGGGATCCGGTCCAGCGCGCTCTCGAAGGAGAGTTTCGTCAGGTCCGCCGTCATCACCACCGACTCGCCGAAGCGGCTCCAGCCGTCGTCGTCGAGATGGCGCACCAGTTCCGGCGGCGCCAGCGGCGACTGCCGCACGATGATCGTTCGGCCATAGTCGAGGAAGGTCCGGCGCGCCCGCTCGATCCGCTCGGGAATGTCGGCGTTGTCGGAGGGGTCGAGCGGGTTGACCGAGTTGAGCCGCTTGGCCGGGAAGGCCTTGGTCAGCCGCACCGCCCACGTGCCGTCGAACGACGTCGTCGACGCCGGCCAGGCGCGGAAGCCCGCCGCCTCGAGCCGGCGCACCACGGCCAGCTGTCGCAGTCTCTCAGCTTCGGTAATCGCCATTGATCGCGACATATTCCTTCGTGAGATCGCAGCTGTAGACTGTCCAGCGCCCGGTTCCGAGGCCGAGTTCCACCCGGATCGGAATCTCCGGGCGCTGCATCACGGCCGAGGCCGCGGCTTCCGAATAGGCCGGATCGCGTGCCCCGTCGACGGCGACGCGGACGTCGCCGAAATGGATGGCGAGGCGATCGCGGTCGGCGGTCTCGCCGGCCTTGCCGACGGCCATGACCACCCGGCCCCAATTGGCGTCCTCGCCGGCGACGGCGGTCTTGACCAGCGGCGAATTGGCGATCGACAGCGCGATCCGCTTGGCGGCCGCATCGCTGGTCGCGCCCTCGACGGTGACCTGGATCTCCTTGCGGGCCCCCTCCCCGTCGCGCGCCACCTGCCGCGCGAGGTCGAGCAGCAGGTCGTCGAGCGCGGCCCGGAAGCCGGCGGCGGCCGGGTCGTTCGCGTCGGTAATCTGGGGGCAGCCGCGGGCCGCGGCGCTGCCGGTGGCAAACAGCAGCAGCGTGTCGGAGGTCGAGGTGTCGCTGTCGACCGTCACCGAGTTGAAGCTCGGACCGACAGCGCTCGCCAGCATCGCCTGCAGCGCCGGCGCAGCGATCGGCGCGTCGGTGGCCACGAAGGAGAGCATCGTCGCCATGTCGGGCGCGATCATTCCGGCGCCCTTGGCGATGCCGTTGATCGTCACGCTCGCCCCGCCGATCTCGACCGTGCGGGTCGCGAGCTTCGGATAGGTGTCGGTGGTCATGATCGCCTCGGCGGCCTCGCGCCAGCCGTCCGGCCGCGCCGCGTCGGTGAGCCCGGCCAGGAGCCCGGTGAACTTGCCGGCGTCGAGCGGCTCGCCGATGACGCCGGTCGAGGCCAGGAAGACCGCATCGGCGGGGCAGCCGAGCGCCGCGGCGGCGGCCTGCGCCGTCGCCCTCGTCGTCTCCCGCCCACGTTGTCCAGTGAAGGCGTTGGCATTGCCTGAATTGACCACCAGCGCCCGCGCCGTGCCGCCCTTCAGGCTCTCACGACAGAAATCCACCGGCGCCGACGGGCATTTCGAGGTGGTGAAGACCCCGGCGACGGTGGTCTGCGCATCCAGCACCATCACCAGGAGATCGGTGCGGCCCTTGTACTTGATGCCGGCCGCCGCCGTCGCGATGCGGACGCCCTCGATCGGGGGAAGCTCCGGAATGGTGGCCGGGGCCAGGGGGGAGACGGGCGTCGTCATGGAATCCTTCGGCGGCTGAGGTTTGGCGCCGCCGGGGCGGCGCCAGGGTCGCATTCGTTGCGGCGCGCGACGGCGCCCCGAGGCAGGCCTTGCGGGCTACTCGGCCGGCGGCGTTTCGGCCGCCGGTGCGTCGGCGGGTGCCGGCTCCATCGCGCCTTCGATCGCCTCGATCTGCTGCTTGAGCGCCGGGTCGACATATTCGACGGTGAGGTCGGTACGTGCCTTGCGGACGAGCTCCATGTACTTCTCGCGCAGCACCACCTGCCGGACCTGCTCCTTCACCTGGTCGTAGCTCGGCGGCTCGGCCTGCCGCTTCTCCTCGACCCGGATCACGTGCCAGCCGAACTGCGTCTCGACCGGCTCCTTGCTGTACTGCCCCGGCTCCAGCGCGAAGGCGGCCGCCTCGAAGGCCGGCACCATCTGCCCGGCGCGGAAGAAGCCGAGGTCGCCGCCTTCCGGGCCCGACGGGCCGGTCGACATTTCCTTGGCGACGGTGGCGAAGTCCGCTCCCTCGTCGAGCCGCTTGATCGCGGCCTGCGCTTCTTCCTTGGTCTTCACCAGGATGTGGCGCGCATGCACTTCCTCGGTCGCCGGCATCGCGCCGATTTCGGCGTCGTAGCGGGCCTTGAGCTCGTCCTCGGTCACCGTGGCGACGCCGTTCTTGGCGAAGAACGCATTGTGGAGCGCGCGGTCGCGCTGGAAGTCGATCTCGCTCGCCACCGCCGGCTCGTCCTGCAGCTTGGCCTCCTCGGCCTCCTGCGCCAGCGCCTTGATGTCGATCAGCGCGGACAGCACCGCCAGCCGGCGCTGCTCCTCGGGCAGCTGCTGGAACTGCGCGCCGATCTCCTTCTGCGCGGCGCTGAGGTCGCCCTCGGTGATCTCGGCGTCGCCGACCTTCGCCACGATGTCGGCATCGGCGGCGCGGGCCGGGCCGGCAAGGACGGCGAGGACGATCGCGCTGGCGGCGAGGGTCAGGCGTAGATCGATGGTCATGGCAAAGAACATCCTTTGCGGTTCGATGGGAGAGTGGGGCTTCCGGCCGGCGTTTCGCGCGCCTGTGGCAACGTCCCTGTAGCCCCGGAAAGCGGCGTCCCCGGCAGGTCGGGCGCCGTTGACATCGGTTTGGCCCCCTCTTATCTCTCGCGCGATCCGAAAGTCCAGCCGCCTTCCGCAAAGTTTGAAGGCCCCGCAAGCGCAGGGGATCGACCGGAACCGGCGACCGCGACAGGCGGCGACGGCAACGGCGTCGGTAGCTCAAGACACTCTGGAAGGTCACTTCATGGTCAGTTTTGGCGGGCTAGCCCGCAAGTTGCTGGGTTCGTCGAATGACCGGATGGTCAGGCGCTACGAACCGCGCATTCGAGCCATCGCGGCCTACGAGGAAGAATTTTCGGCGCTGACCGACGAGCAGCTCCGCGGCAAGACCGCCGAGTTCCGCGCCCAGCTCGCCGACGGCAAGACGATCGACGACCTTCTCGCGCCGGCCTTCGCCGTGGTTCGCGAGGGTGCCAGGCGGGCGCTCGGCATGCGGCACTTCGACGTCCAGATGATCGGCGGCATGGTGCTGAACTCCGGCGCCATCGCCGAGATGAAGACCGGCGAGGGCAAGACCCTCGTCGCGACCCTCGCGGTCTATCTCAACGCGCTCGAGGCCAAGGGCGTCCACGTCGTCACGGTCAACGACTACCTGGCCAGCCGCGACGCCGAGTGGATGGGCCGGCTCTACCGCTTCCTCGGGCTCACCGTCGGCACCATCGTCCACGGCAAGTCCGACGACGAGCGCCGCGCCGCCTATGCCTGCGACGTCACCTACGCCACCAACAACGAACTCGGCTTCGACTATCTGCGCGACAACATGAAGTACGAGCGCAGCCAGATGGTCCAGCGCGGCCATCACTATGCGATCGTCGACGAGGTCGACTCGATCCTGATCGACGAGGCGCGCACGCCGCTGATCATCTCCGGCCCGCTCGACGACCGGTCCGACCTCTACAAGACCATCGACAAGTTCATCCCGCAGCTCGGCCCCGAGGACTACGAGGTCGACGAGAAGCAGCGCCAGGTCTCCTTCACCGAGGACGGCACCGAGAAGCTCGAGCGCCTGCTCGAGGCGGCCGGGCACCTGCATGGCGACTCGCTCTACGACATCGAGAACGTCGCCATCGTCCACCACGTCAACAACGCGCTGAAGGCCCACCGGCTGTTCCAGCGCGACAAGGACTACATCGTGCGCGGCGACGAGATCGTCATCATCGACGAGTTCACCGGCCGCATGATGCCGGGCCGGCGCTATTCGGAAGGCCTGCACCAGGCGCTCGAGGCCAAGGAAGGGGTGACGGTCCAGCCGGAGAACCAGACCCTCGCCTCGATCACCTTCCAGAACTATTTCCGCATGTACAAGAAACTGGCGGGCATGACCGGCACCGCCCAGACCGAGGCGGCCGAGTTCGGCGACATCTACGGCCTCGACGTCGTCGAGGTCCCGACCAACCAGCCGATCCAGCGTCTCGACGAGGACGACGAGGTCTACCGGACCTTCGAGGAGAAGTTCCGCGCGATCGCCGGCGAGATCAAGGACGCCGCTTTGCGCGGCCAGCCGATCCTCGTCGGCACCACCTCGATCGAGAAGTCCGAGATGCTGGCCGAGCGGCTGCGCAAGGAGGGGGTGAAGGACTTCCAGGTCCTCAACGCCCGCTACCACGAGCAGGAAGCCTACATCATCAGCCAGGCCGGCGTGCCGGGCGCCGTGACCATCGCCACCAACATGGCCGGCCGCGGCACCGACATCCAGCTCGGCGGCAATGCCGAGATGCGCATCGCCCGCGAACTCGCCGACATGCCCGAGGGGCCGGAGCGGACCGAGAAGGAAACCGCGATCAAGGCCGACATCAAGCGGCTGAAGGACGAGGCGATGGCCGCCGGCGGGCTCTACGTGCTCGCCACCGAGCGCCACGAGAGCCGGCGCATCGACAACCAGCTGCGCGGCCGCTCCGGCCGCCAGGGCGACCCCGGCCGGTCGAAGTTCTATCTGTCGCTGCAGGACGACCTGATGCGCATCTTCGGCTCCGAGCGCATGGATTCCATGCTGACCAAGCTCGGACTCAAGGAAGACGAGGCGATCGTCCATCCCTGGATCAACAAGGCGCTGGAGAAGGCGCAGAAGAAGGTCGAGGCGCGCAACTTCGACATCCGCAAGAACCTCTTGAAATACGACGACGTGATGAACGACCAGCGTCGCGTCATCTTCGAGCAGCGCATCGAGCTGATGGATGCGCCGGAGCTCGACGAGACCGTCGCCGACATGCGCAACGAAACCATCGAGGCGATGGTCGCCCGGCACATCCCCGAGCGGGCCTATCCGGAGCAGTGGTCGACGCAGGAGCTGAAGGCCGAGGCGATCGACCTCCTCAATCTCGACCTGCCGATTCCGGAATGGGCGGAAGAGGAAGGCATCGCCGAGGACGACATCCGCGAGCGCATCCGCGAGGCGGCCGACAAGGCGGCGGCGGACAAGGCCGAGCGCTTCGGCCGCGACGTCGCGACCTATGTCCAGCGCAACATCGTGCTGCAGACGATCGACGCGCTCTGGCGCGAGCACCTGGTCAATCTCGACCATCTGCGCTCGGTCATCGGCTTCCGTGGCTACGCCCAGCGCGATCCGCTGAACGAGTACAAGTCGGAGGCCTTCGAGCTCTTCCAGTCGATGCTGGCGAACCTGCGCGAGCGCACCACCCAGCAGCTGATGCGGGTCGAGCTGGTCCGTCCGCAGGAGACCCCGGCGCCGCGCGTGCCGGAAATGGCCGCCCATCATGTCGATGCGTCGACCGGCGAGGACGAGATGGATGGCGGCGGCGGCGTGCAGAACGTCACGGCCGGCCTGGCCGCCGGGGCGGCCAACGGCCTGCCGCGCGACGCGGACAATCCCGAGGGCTGGGGCCATGTCGGCCGCAACGAGCCCTGCCCGTGCGGCTCCGGCAAGAAGTACAAGCACTGCCACGGCGCCTTCGTCTGACGGCGCCGGCATGACGCCCCGCCGGCAGCCCGCGAAGGGCAGGCCGGCGGGGCGGTCGGCTCAGGCCGGCAGTCCGGCCGGGCGGTCAATGAGGATCGGGTTGGCGATCATCGCCTCGAGGATTTCCTCGTCGCTGAGCGCCGGGTCGTCGAGGCCGAGTTCGGCATAGGGCGTTCCCCGGCGGCGCAGCATGTCGCGCGGCCGCGCCCCCATGATCCGCAGGATTTCCGCCAGCGCCTCGCGGCTGGGCGGAGCCGTCAGATAGTCGCCGATCGCGGCAGCGTCCCCGGTCGGAGGAACGCGCTGCGCGGCGGCATCGGCTTGATGGAAGGTCTGGGACATCGCGGCGTTTCCCTTACTCGGGGCAGACGCCTGGCCGGCTGGCGGCCGGAGGTCTGCCCTCACACGTGCGGGCAACCGGTCTGGGTTGTCGGCGAAGGCCGGCCGGAGCCGGTCCGCCCGCCTGGCTTCAGTTCAGGAAGCCCGAAAAGATCGACCCGCCGCGGGAAGAACTCGACCGGCTGCCGCCGATGCGGTTGCCGTCGCGGTCGTATCCCTCGCGGCGATGCTGCTCCTGCGCATAGGCGTCGGCGGTGATCGGGTCGCCGGTGCGGTAGGTGAAGCTCGTCGTGTTGGCGAACTCGCTGGGCTTCAGCCGCGCGGCGATCTCTTCCTCGTGCGCGGCGTCGGCGGCTGCCTTGGCGGCGATCTCGGCCGGCGTCTGGAACACCGGGCACGGACCGTTCGGCGACAGGTTGGCGACCGTCTCGGCGCTCTGGTCGAAGATGTAGCGGCTCTCGCAGACGCCGACATTCGGCGGCCGCTTGGTGATCTCGAAATGGTCCGAGCCCAGCTTGAGCATCTTCCAGAACTCGTAATGTTCGGAATTGCGGTGGCGGGCGAGGTTCTTCGGGGTCATCCGGAACGGATAGGCCTGGATCTGGAACGCCCGTTGGCCGCCTTCGAAGGAATGGCGGGCGAGCGTGTAGATCTCCTGCACCTGCTCGTCGTCCATGGCGTAGCAGCCGGACGAGTTGCACGAGCCGTGGATCATCAGATGGCTGCCGGTGCGGTTGTTGGCGCGGTCATAGGCGTTCGGGTAGCCCATGTTGATGGCGAGGTGGAAGTTCGAGTTCGGGTTCAGCTGCGCCGGCGTCACCGTGTAGAAGCCCTCCGGCGCCTGGCGGTCGCCTTCCTTCTTCTTCGGCCCGAGCTTTCCGGACCAGGCGCAGATCTCGTAGGTCTTCAGCAGGGCATAGCTGCCGTCGGTCTTCTGCTTCCAGATCTCGAGTTCGGATTCTTCCTTGTAGAGCCGGACGAGGACGGGCGAGTTCACGCCCATGCCCTGCGCGCTGATGGCGCGGACGAGATCGGCGGGCAGCGGCGCGTTGGCCGGCACGAGGTCCTCGTACTTGCAGGCGGAGAGCGCAAACAGGCTCGCCGCAAGTGCGGCCGCCGTCACGAGGCGTCGGATAAACATCCCCTCAGTCCCCTATCGCATACGGCGCTCTAGCCGGCGCCGTCCCCTTCGATCCGGTGCGCACCCCGCACGATCCGGATCCTTGCGATGGCGACCCTCCGGCAGACCGGAGTTCCCATCGCGACTTCCGGCGACTTTGCTGCTGCCGCCTTAAGAAGCCGTTAAGCCCAATGCCCGCCCGGCAGGTCGGGACCCCATTCTCCTGACCCCCGAGCGTGGCTTCATTTTGGCAAATGCCGGAAGGGAAGTCCGTTGCCGGCCGGCAACAGGCTCAGAGATTGCGACCGATGGCGAGGAACTTTTCCCGCCGATGTCGCCGCAACGACTCACCATCGAGCGGCGCGAGCTCGGCGAAGGCCTGGCGCACATGCGCCGCCGCCGTGTCGATCGCGTCCTCGGCGGCCCGGTGGGCGCCGCCCAGCGGCTCCGGGACGATCTCGTCGATGACCCCGAATTCCTTCAGGTCCTGCGCGGTGATCTTCATCGCCTGGGCGACGTCGCGGGCGCGCGTGGAGTCGCGCCAGAGGATCGAGGCCCCCGCCTCGGGCGAGATCACCGAGTAGATCGCGTGCTCGAGCATCAGCACCTTGTTCGCCGTCGCGATGGCGATGGCCCCGCCCGAACCGCCCTCGCCGATGATCACCGAGACCAGCGGCACCTTGAGATTGAGGCAGGCTTCGGTGGAACGCGCGATCGCCTCGGCCTGGCCACGTTCCTCGGCGCCGATGCCCGGATAGGCGCCGGCGGTGTCGACCAGCGTCAGCACCGGGATGGCGAAGCGCTCGGCGAGTTCCATGATCCGCACCGCCTTGCGGTAGCCCTCCGGCCGCGCCATGCCGAAATTGTGCTTCAGGCGGGTCTGGGTGTCGTTGCCCTTCTCCTGGCCGATGACGGCAACGGGCTGGCCGTCGAAGCGGCCGAAGCCGGCGATGACGGCGTAGTCCTCCGCGAAGAACCGGTCTCCTGCCAGCGGCACGAAGTCGGTGATCAGCCGCTGCAGGTAGTCGAGGCAGTGCGGCCGGTCGGCATGACGGGCCACCTGGGTCTTCTGCCAGGGCGTCAGCTTGCGGTAGAGGTCGGCAAGCGCGTCCCTCGACCGCTTCTCCAGCCGCTCGATTTCCTCGGTCACGTCGACCGCGTTCTCGCTCGACTCGATCTTCTTCAGCTCGAGGATCTGTCCTTCCAGGTCGGCGACAGGCTTCTCGAAATCCAGGTAATTGTGCATCCGATACGCGGCTCTGGCCGTCCTTTGGATTGTCGGCCGGAGGGCGGCAACCGGCCGGTTTGCAAGGCTGGCCTGTCCGGCCCCGGGGCCGCGCCTGCCGAAAGCTCTGCTTGGAGGTGTGCTTCGCGGCGGAAACTGGCGACCGGGCGCAGCCTTGTCAAGAAAACCCTTGGGACTTGGTATCAATCGCGGCTTTGCGCCGACAGCGGGTGATGGTCGGTGACGAGGCGGATCAGCCGCTCCTCGAGCACGTGGGTGTAGATCTGCGTCGTCGAGATGTCGGCATGGCCGAGCAGTTCCTGGACCGAGCGCAGGTCGGCGCCGTGCTTCAGGAGATGGCTGGCGAAGGCGTGGCGCAGGACGTGCGGCGAGATCCGCGCCGCCGGGATGCCGGCCCGCGCGGCCAGCGCCTTGAGGTCGCGCGCGAAGGCCTGGCGGGTCAGGTGGCCGCTTTCCGACAGCGCCGGGAACAGCCAGGGCCCGTCGCCGACGCCGGCAACGTGCATCGTCTCGGCCAGGCGCTGCAGCGCTTCCCGCGCCGCCTCGCCGACCGGCACCATGCGTTCCTTGTCGCCCTTGCCGCGCACGACGATCATGCGGTTCTTCGAGCGCAGCACCGAACGCGGCAGGCTGACCAGTTCCGAAACGCGCATGCCGGTGGCGTAGAGCAGCTCGACCAGCGCGTGCAGCCGCGCCGCCCGCACGGCCTTGCCCGGCGCCAGCGCCGGGTCGGCGGCGTCGGCGGCCGCCAGGTCGAGCAGCGCGTCGACCTCGTCCTCGCTCATGATCTTCGGCAGCGGCCGCTTCTTGCGCGCCCCCTCGATCGGGCCGGTCGGGTCGTCCTTGCGCCCGCCCTCGGCGAACAGGAAGCGATAGAACTGCCGCAGCGCCGACAGCCGGCGCGAGCGGCTGGATTCGGCAAAGCCCCGTGCCGCCATGCGGGCCACATAGGCGCGGATCGCGTCGGTCGTGGCCTCGTGCAGCGACCCGCCCCGCCCGGCGAGGAAGCCCGCCACGTCCTCGAGGTCCCGCCGATAGGCCGCGACGGTGTTCTCGGCGGCGCCGCGTTCCACCGCCATCATTTCCAGGAACGATTCGATGTCGGCGGAATCGCGCCCCGCCAGCGTCCCGGCCGGGCTCACGGCCGCAGCCCGCCGGTGTCGGGAACAGGCGCCGGCGCCGGCTCGATCTGCGGCAGCGGCACGTCGACGATCATCTCCCGGCGGGTCGGCTCGACGAAGTAGACGAGCGCCGCCATGATGCCGTAGATGATGCCGGCAACGATCAGGAGCGTCGTCAGGAGGCGGACGAGGGTCGGCATCGCGGTCTGGCGCACTCGCTCTGGATGATGTCCCAATGACCCGTCGCTTCTAGTGGGAATGAGCGGCAACGCAAGCGGGCCGGCACCGGCGCCGGAACGGAGGAGCGGCGACAACCGGTGCGAGTGCCGCGCGCGCCGGGATGCGGATGCGGCGAAAGGCACGATGAGCAGGCAGCAGCCCACCGACGCAGCGACCACCGTCCTCTCCCGTCTCGAGAACCGTTCGGTGACGCTGATCGGGCTGATGGGCGCCGGCAAGACGACGGTCGGCCGCAAGCTGGCGACGTATCTGTCGATCCCCTTCCGCGACAGCGACGCGGAGATCGAGGCAGTGTCGCGGATGAGCGTGCCGGAACTGTTCGAGGCCTATGGCGAGCCGGAGTTCCGCGCCCTCGAAGCGCGGGTCATCGCCCGGCTCGCGGCGGAGGGGCCGCAGGTGCTGGCGACCGGCGGCGGCGCCTTCATGCGCGCCGAGACCCGCGCGATCCTCGCCGAGAAGACCGTGACGGTCTGGCTGAAGGCGGATCTCGAGACGCTGATGGAGCGCGTCGGCCGGCGGGCCGGCCGGCCGCTGCTGCAGGCGCCCGATCCGGAAGCCGTCATGCGCGACCTGATGGCGGCCCGCTACCCGGTCTATGCTACAGCCGACATCACCGTGTGTACCCGCAACGTCAAGCGGGAGGTGATCGCCGCCGAAATCGTCGAGGCGCTGCACCACCATCTCGAAGAGGAATTCGCGCGATGAAGCGAGAGGCAGCCTTCGGCGCCGAGCCCCAGGGCGCAGCGTCGCGTCGTCGCGTCGTCGTCGATCTCGGCGCCCGCTCCTACGACATATTGATCGGGCCGGGCCTGATCGACGCGGCGGGCGAGGAAATCGCCGCCCGGCTTCCCGGCATCCGCGCCGCGATCGTCACCGACGAGACGGTGGGCCGGCTCTATCTGACCCGCCTGTCGGTGGCGCTGCGGGCCGCCGGCATCGAGCATGTCGAGATCGTCCTGCCGGCCGGCGAGAAGACCAAGTCCTTCGAGCAGCTCACCCGGGTCGTCGACGAGATTCTCGCCGCGCGGCTGGAGCGCGGCGACGCGGTAATCGCGCTCGGCGGCGGCGTGATCGGCGACCTCGCGGGCTTCGCCAGCGCCATCGTGCGGCGCGGCATGCGCTTCGTGCAGGTGCCGACGACGCTGCTGGCGCAGGTCGATTCCTCCGTCGGCGGCAAGACCGGCATCAACTCGCCGCGCGGCAAGAACCTCATCGGCGCCTTCCACCAGCCCTCGCTGGTCCTCGCCGACACCGCCCTGCTCGACACGCTGACGCCGCGCGAGTTCGCCGCCGGATACGCCGAGATGGTCAAGTACGGGCTGATCGACCGGCCGGACTTCTTCGAGATGCTGGAGTCCGACCTCGGTAGCGTGTTCGGCGGCGGCGCCGGGCGCGGCGAGGCGATCCGCGTCAGCTGCGAGGCCAAGGCCGCGGTGGTCGCGGCCGATGAGGAGGAGCACGGCAGCCGGGCCCTGCTCAATCTCGGCCACACCTTCGGCCACGCGCTGGAGGCCGCCGTCGGCTATGACGCATCCCGGCTCGTCCATGGCGAGGGCGTCGCCATCGGCATGGTCCTCGCCCACCGCTTCTCCGCCCGGCTCGGCCTCTGCCCGCCGGCGGACGCCGAGCGAGTCGCCGCGCATCTTGAGGCCGCCGGCCTGCCGGTGCGGATCGGCGCCATTCCGGGTGCGCCGCTGACGGTGGCCGAGCTGATGCGCGGCATTGCCCAGGACAAGAAGGTCGAGAGGGGCCGCCTCACCTTCATCCTGACCCGCGGCATCGGCCGGGCCTTCGTCGCCTCCGACGTCGACCCGGCCGCCGTCGAAGCCTTTCTCGCCGAGGAACTTGCCCGATGACCGCGACGCTCTGGATCATGCTCGCCATCGTCGTGGTCCTGGTCGGCATCTCGGCCTTCTTCTCCGGCTCCGAGACCGCCCTGACCGCGGCCTCGCGCGCCCGGCTGATGAGCCATGCCAAGAACGGCGACGCCCGCGCCAACCTCGTCCAGACGCTGATCGAGAAGAAGGACCGGCTGATCGGCGCGCTGCTGATCGGCAACAACCTCGTCAACATCCTCGCCTCGTCGCTGGCGACCACTGCCTTTCTCGGCCTGTTCGGCCAGTCCGGCGTCATCTACGCGACCATCGCGATGACCATCATCGTCGTCATCTTCGGCGAGGTCCTGCCGAAATCGGCGGCCATCGCCCGGCCCGACACCTTCGCCCTCGCCATCGCCCGGCCGGTCAGCATCATCGTCATGCTGTTCGGCCCGCTCACCGGGGTGATCAACTGGATCGTCCGGCGCATCCTTGCGATGTTCGGGGTCAGCCTGGAATCCGGCGCCTCGCTGCTCACCGCTCATGAGGAGCTGCGCGGCGCCGTCGAGGTGCTCCACCGCGAGGGCTCGCTGGTCAACGCCGACCGCAACCGGCTCGGCGGCCTGCTCGACCTGCACGAGCTGGAAGTCTCCGACGTGATGGTCCACCGCACCTCGATGCGGCAGGTCAACGGCGACGACGCCCCGGCCGACGTCGTGCGCCAGATCCTCGAAAGCCCCTACACGCGCATGCCGATCTGGCGGAACGACTACGACAACATCGTCGGCGTCGTGCATGCCAAGGACCTGTTGCGCGCCCTGCACGAAGTCGACAACGATCCGTCGCGGATCAACATCATGAAGATCTGCAACCCGCCGTGGTTCGTGCCGGAGACCACGACGCTGCAGGACCAGCTCAACGCCTTCCTGCGCCGCAAGGGCCACTTCGCCATCGTCGTCGACGAATATGGCGAGGTCGAGGGCCTGATCACGCTCGAGGACATCCTCGAGGAGATCGTCGGCAACATCGCCGACGAGCACGATCTCGACATGCAGGGCGTCACCACCGAGGCCGACGGGTCGGTGGTGGTCGACGGCCAGGTGCCGATCCGCGACCTCAACCGCGCCCTCGACTGGAACCTGCCGGACGACGAGGCGGTCACCATCGCCGGTCTCGTCATCCACGAAACCCAGACGATTCCGGAGGAGCGCCAGGCCTTCACCTTCTTCCAGAAGCGCTTCACCGTATTGAAGCGCGAGAAGAACCGCATCGCCAAGCTGCGCATCCGCCCGGCGACCATCCTGGTGCCGCCGAAGAAGCTCGGGGCCCACAGCCCCGGCGCCGGGGCGGTCGCCGTGTCGGAGGCCGCCGACGGGGAACCGTACGACGAGGGCTACGACGATCTGGTCGAGGTCAACGAGGAAGAGGCCGCCGGCGCCGACGAGGGCTCCGGCTGGGCGGAAGCCGGCGATCGGCCGGCCCCGGACGACGATACACCTGCCCTCCCCGAGGAAACGCCCGCCGCTTCCGACGATTTGGCCGCCGCCGACCGCCGGCGCGACTGACCGGCAGCCGTCCGGCGGGGAACTGCCGGTCGTCAGCTGGCCGGCGCTGCGTCCAAGGCCGCCCGCGCCGCTGCGACGGCCTCCGCCACCGACGCGCTGAAGCGCAGCGGCGGCGCCGTCTTCTCCTGGTGGACCGAGAGCAGCCGGCGCGTGGCCTCCCCTGCCCCGGCGATCACCACGATGGCCCCGTCGCGCCGCGCCTTGCGGTCGAAGCCGACGATCGTCGCCGCGGCGGAACTGTCGAGGAACGGCACCTCCGCCATGTCGAGGACGAAGGCCCGCGGCCGCTCGGCGATGCGGTCGAGCACGGCGCCGACGCTGCCGGCGGCGGCGAAGAAGAAGGCGCCGGAGATCCGGCAGACGAAGATTTCCGGATCGCTGACCAGCCCTTCGCCGTAGGGCGCCTCGCCCGGCTCGCGGTCGCCGTCGGCGCGGTCGGCCTCGACCAGCGGCGCATGCCCGCCCTCGACCGTCACCGCGCCGGCCATGCGGTGCAGGAACAGGAGAGCGCCGAGCGAGAAGCCGACGACGATGCCGGTGGTCAGGTCGCGGAAGATCACCAGCAGGAAGGTAACGGTCAGCACCAGCGCATCGCCGCGCGAGCTGCGCAGCAGGCTGAACACCTCGTGCCGCTCGGCCATGTTCCAGGCGACGAACAGGAGCACCGCCGCGAGCGCGGCGAGCGGCACGTAGGCGGCGAGCGGCGCCGCCACCAGCACGAAGACCAGCAGGAACGCCGCGTGCAGCATGCCGGCGACCGGGCTGCGGGCGCCGGCCCGCACATTCGTCGCGGTCCGCGCGATCGTGCCGGTGACGCAGAAGCCGCCGAACAGCGAGGAGCCGACATTGGCGATGCCCTGCGCCACCAGTTCGCAGTTCGAGCGATGCCGCCGGCCGCTCATCGAATCGGCGACGACGGCCGACAGGAGGCTCTCGATCGCCCCGAGCAGCGCGAACGACACCGCCGCCGGCAGCACCGCGACCAGCAGGTCGAGCGAGAAGACCGGCAGGCGCGGCATCGGCAGCGACGACGGGATGCCGCCGAAGCGGCTGCCGATCGTGGCGATGTCGAGCCCCGCCGCGGTCGCCGCGATCGACGCGGCAGCGACGGCGATCAGCAGCGACGGCCAGTGCGGCCGGAACCGGCGCACCAGGGCGATCAGCGCCAGCGTCAGGAGCGCGATGGCGAGCGTCGGCGGGTCGAGCGTCGGCAGGGCCTTGGCCAGCGCGAAGAGCTTTTCGACCAACTCGCCGGGCTCGGGGCCGCCCAGCGTCAGACCCATGAACTCCTTCAGCTGCGTCGCGGCGATGACCACGGCGATGCCGGCGGTGAAGCCGACCGTCACCGGATAGGGAATGTACTTGATGAAGGTGCCGAGCCGCAGGGCGCCGAGCGCCGCCAGCATCAGCCCGGAGAGGAAGGTCGCGAGGATCAGCCCCTCGATCCCGTGCACGGCGACGGTCGCGGCGACCAGCAGGATGAACGCCCCGGCCGGCCCGCCGATCTGGAAGCGGCTGCCGCCGAACAGCGACACCAGGAAGCCGCCGACGATGGCCGTGGTCAGGCCCCGGTCTGGCGAGACGCCGGAGGCGATGGCGATCGCCATCGACAGCGGCAGCGCCACGATCGCGACAGTGAGGCCGGCGACGGCGTCGGCCTTCAACGCCGGCAGGCCGTAGCCTTCGCGGAAGGCGGTCACCAGCTTCGGGGTGAACATTTCGCGGGTGCTGATCGGCGGCGAGGCGGCGTACCCCGGCCCCTCGCCTTCGGCGCGGTCCAGCTCCGGGGTTGCCTCGGTCGCGGTCATGGCGTCAGCCGAGCCCCGCCTCGGGGTTTGCCGCCTGCTTGAGCCGGACGCCGCGTCCGCTGCCGCGGCTCGGCACATGCTCGGACAAGAGCTCGATCCCGGCGGCATCGAAGGCCGCGACCACCTTCTCCAGCGTGTCGACGACGCCGCGCACCGTGCCCTCGCTCGCCTCCATGCGCTGGATGGTCGGCAGCGAGACCCCGGAAAGCGCCGCCAGCTGGCGCTGGTCGAGACCGAGCAGCGCCCGGCCGGCACGCATCTGGGCGGAGGTGATCATCGGGCACGCCTGTCGGATTACGGTCCGATCAAGCTACCACACCTCGATGGTGACGTACAGGACATCATGCATCACGGTTCATACATGCTTCGTCGGTACTGGGCCGAAGCGTCTGCCGCGCCGCGGCCTAGCGCCGCGTCGGCTCGCCTGGCGCAGCCGCCTCGATGGCCAGCGCGTGGACGCCGGCCGCCAGCTCGTCGCGCAGCACGGCGTTGATCGCCCGGTGCCGTTCGAGGCGGCTCTTGCCGGCGAACGCGCCGCTGACCAGCCGCACCCGGAAATGCGTCTCGCCGGAGCCGTCGAAGCCGGCGTGGTGGTCGCTGCCGCCATGATGGTGGCCGGCGTGGAGGTGACTCTCGTCGATCACCGCCAGCGTCTCGGGTGCGAAGGCCTCGGTGAGTTTCGCCTCGATCGTTGCCCGGGTACTCATCTTGTGGCTCTCCTCGCGCTGCCGCTGCCGGCTTGTGCCGCCTCGTCCCGCCGCCGCGAAGCTTGCGCGAAACAGCCGGAGCCCTTGAATTTCCGGCTTTTTCCGATCTGTCAATTCTTGTTCGGCCGATGCCGCAGCACCATAATCGCCGGTGATGAAACTCGACTCCAAATATTTCGACGCGATCCGCGTCAAAGGCAAACGCCCCAGCGAGCCTCCGCGCGCGCCCGAATGCGCGTGGGAAGGCTGCGACCAGGCCGGTATCTACAAGGCCCCGATGGGCCGCGATCACGAGGGCCAGTACCTGAATTTCTGCGTCGACCACGTCCGGCAGTACAACAAGTCGTACAATTATTTCTCCGGCATGAACGACAAGGACATCCAGCGTCACCTGAAGGACAGCCTCACCGGCAACCGGCCGACCTGGACGATGGGACATAATGGCACGGCGGGCGACGCCGCCCGCGCTGCAACCGCTGCCCGCACCCGGCGCTGGAACGGCCGCGCGCGCGACCCGTTCGGCCTGTTCGGCGCGGAAGCTGCGGCCGCCCGCAAGACCGCGGCGCGCCGGCCGAAGCTGCGCTCCCTGGAGGTGAAGGCCCTCGAAACCCTCGATCTCGAGCGCGACGCGACTGGCGAAGCCATCCGTGGGCGCTATAAGAACCTGGTCAAGCAGTTGCACCCCGACGCCAATGGCGGCGACCGCAGCACCGAGGACAAGCTGCGCGAGGTGATCCAGGCCTACAAGCTTTTGAAGCAGTCCGGCTTTTGCTAATCGCTGGCTGACCGCTTCGGGCCCACCCGGATCGCGGCGGCCGCAACGCGACCAGGCGACCCCGCTCTCGTTCGAGCGCGGGCAACATCAGAGAATGGACATGGCCCGGCCGGCCCTGACGGGCACCGGGCCTCTGGAGGTATGATGAGTGCAGCGGAACTGGAAGTGGCCCCCCTCCCGGACGCCACGATCTCCGTCCGCGAAACCTTCGGTTTCGACAGCGACTTGACCGTCCCGGCCTTTTCGAAGACCGACCCGCACGTTCCCGAGCTGGACCCCGACTACATCTTCGACAAGCCGACGACGCTGGCGATCCTCGCCGGCTTCGCCAAGAACCGGCGCGTCATGGTCTCGGGCTATCACGGCACCGGCAAGTCGACCCATATCGAGCAGGTCGCGGCGCGGCTCAACTGGCCCTGCGTGCGGATCAATCTCGACAGCCATGTCAGCCGCATCGACCTCGTCGGCAAGGACGCGATCGTCGTGCGCGACGGCATGCAGGTCACCGAATTCCGCGACGGCATCCTGCCCTGGGCCTACCAGCGCAACGTCGCCCTCGTCTTCGACGAGTACGATGCCGGTCGGCCCGACGTGATGTTCGTCATCCAGCGCGTCCTGGAATCCTCCGGCCGCCTGACCCTGCTCGACCAGAGTCGCGTGGTGCGCCCGCACCCGGCCTTCCGGCTGTTCGCGACCGCCAACACCGTCGGCCTCGGCGACACGACCGGCCTCTACCACGGCACCCAGCAGATCAACCAGGCGCAGATGGATCGCTGGTCGATCGTCACCGTGCTGAACTATCTGCCGCACGACACCGAGGTCTCGATCGTCGCCGCCAAGGCACGGACCTACGACAGCAAGGAAGGCCGTCAGACCATCTCCAAGATGGTCCGCGTCGCCGACCTCACCCGCTCGGCCTTCGTCAACGGCGATCTGTCGACCGTCATGAGCCCGCGCACCGTCATCACCTGGGCGGAGAATGCCGAGATCTTCGGCGATCTCGGCATGGCCTTCCGCCTCACCTTCCTCAACAAGTGCGACGACCTGGAACGCCCGCTCGTGGCGGAGTTCTACCAGCGCGCCTTTGGCGAGGAGCTGCCGGAATCGGCGGCGAACCTCGTTCTGGACTGACGCACATGAGAGATAAAGCTTACTCTGATGCGATCGAAGAGGCTTCCCTCCAGATTTCATCATATGGAATAGGCCACGCCCTAAAAGAGCTTGGCAGAAGTGAACGCGCACTAGCGGCATTCTATTTTGCAAAAATTTCCGACACTTTTGTACCGGTAAAAATACTAGCCCAATATGCAGGATTGCTTTATGCCCGCAATACTGGCGTTGCCTTCAAAAGGTTGCGCGGCGGCTATAGAAACTTCAATTCCAGCGGCAGAGCGCTGGAGGAGTACGGAATATCGATCTACAGAGAAAATAGAAAAACTGGGGATAAGTACCCAGTTATTCTTCTAAATCCCGATCCTGAAGATATCAACCCACCCGATATAATGGAAACTATCAAGATTTTACAAAATTATGATCAAGACTCGATTAAAAAAATAATAACAAACTCTTCACTAGCTACCAGGTTTGACCGGAGCGCTGCGCTCAGAGCACTTGCTCTGATTAGAGCTGGAGGCGTTTGCGAGCTCTGTGACAGCAAGGCCCCTTCGAGAGTCTAAACAACATTCCTTATCTCGAGGGTCATCATATGGAGCCGGTGGCAAGAGGAGGATTGGACGAAATTGATAATATCGCGGCATTATGTCCGAATTGCCATCGGCATATCCATTACGGAATCAATGGGATGGCGAAAAATAACGAACTGCTTAAGAAGCGGAGCACCAAGCGCGCTTAATCAACGGCATAGATTGATATAGATGGCATCCCGCATCGGCGACAACCAGCGTCCCCCCGGCTCCCCGCCGGCCGACCGCGAGCCGTTCCGGCGCGCCGTCGCCGGCTGCCTGCGGGCGATCGCCGGCGAGGCCGATCTCGAGGTCAGCTTCGGCTCCGAGCGCCCCGGCCTGTCGGGGACCCGCGCCAAGCTGCCCGAGCTGACCCGCCGGCCGACCCGCAACGATCTCGCCGTCACCCGCGGCCTCGCCGATGCCATGGCGCTGCGCAAGGCGCGCCACGACGCCCGTATGCACGCGAGCCTCGCACCCGACAGCAAGGGCGCGCGCGCCGTCTATGACGCGGTCGAGCAGGCGCGCTGCGAGGCGATCGGCGCCAACGCCATGGAAGGCGTCGGCGACAATCTCGGCGCGATGCTCGAGGACAAGTATTTCCGCTCCAACCTCGCTGACGTCACCGACCGCGCCGAGGCGCCGATCGAGGACGCCGTGGCGCTGATGGTGCGCGAGCGGCTGACCGGCCGCCCGGTGCCGCCCAGCGCCCAGGCGCTGGTCGACGTCTGGCGCGACTTCGTCGAGGACAAGGCCGGCACCAAGTTCGACCGCCTGTCGGAGACCGTCGAGGACCAGCAGTCCTTCGCCCGGGCGCTGCGCGACATGCTCGTCTCGCTGGAGATGGCCGAGGAGCTCGGCGATTCGGAGGACAGCGAGGGTAGCGACGACGACGAGGAGTCCGGCGACAACCAGACCCGCGACAACGAGGAAGGCGGCTCCGAGAAGGAGAGCGGCAGCGACGAGGCGATGCCGCAGGAAAGCGAGACCGAGGGCGAGAACCAGGAGACGGCCGAGCCGGAATCCTCCGAGGTCACGGCCGACGATCCCGCCGAGGACGACAGCCAGGACAGCGAGACGCCGGGCGAGACGCGCCGGCCGCACCAGCCGCTGTCCAACCAGCTGCTGGATTCCGACTACCAGGTCTTCACCCGGGCCTTCGACGAGACGGTCGGCGCCGAGGAACTCTGCGACGAGGCCGAGCTCGACCGCCTGCGGGCCTTCCTCGACAAGCAGCTGGCCTCGCTGCAGGGCGTCGTCGGGCGTCTCGCCAACCGGCTGCAGCGCCGCCTGATGGCGCAGCAGAGCCGCTCCTGGGACTTCGACCTCGAGGAAGGCTATCTCGATCCGGCCCGCCTGGTGCGGCTGGTGATCGACCCGATGCAGCCGCTCTCCTACAAGATGGAGCGCGACACCGATTTCCGCGACACGATCGTGACGCTCTTGATCGACAATTCCGGCTCGATGCGCGGCCGGCCGATCACCGTCGCGGCGACCTGCGCCGACATCCTCGCCCGCACGCTGGAGCGCTGCGGCGTCAAGGTCGAGGTGCTCGGCTTCACCACCAGAGCCTGGAAGGGCGGCCAGTCGCGCGAGGCCTGGCTGAAGGCCGGCAAGCCGCAGAAACCCGGCCGCCTCAACGATCTTCGCCACATCGTCTACAAGTCCGCCGATGCGCCCTGGCGGCGGGCCCGGCGCAATCTCGGCCTGATGATGCGCGAGGGGCTGCTCAAGGAGAACATCGACGGCGAGGCGCTGATCTGGGCGCATAACCGCCTGCTCGCCCGCCCCGAGCAGCGCCGCATCCTGATGATGATCTCCGACGGCGCGCCGGTCGACGATTCCACCCTGTCGGTCAATCCCGGCAACTATCTCGAGCGGCATCTGCGCGCCGTCATCGAGGAGATCGAGACCCGCTCGCCGGTCGAACTGCTCGCCATCGGCATCGGCCACGACGTCACGCGCTACTACCGCCGGGCGGTCACCATCGTCGATGCCGAGGAACTCGCCGGCGCGATGACCGAGCAGCTGGCCGATCTGTTCGAACAGGAAGGCGCGCCCCGCACCGGCCACGGCGCCCGCCGCCGCGCCGCCATGGGCGGCCGCCGCTGAGCCGCGGGCAACCGTCCGTCGGCCTCCTGGACTTAGAGCGCCTAACAGAACCTGGAACCGGGGTGGTCCCGTGTCGATTCCAGCGGCATGGCGAGACCTCCTCTTTCCGATGATCTGCGGGCTGTCATCGAGCCCATTCTGCCGCCTGAGAGACCCAAGCCCAAGGGAGGCCGACCTCGGGTGCCGGACCGGGCAGCACTGACCGGCATCCTGTTTGTGCTTCGCTCTGGGCTCCCATGGGAGATGCTCCCGCAGGAGATGGACTGCGATTCAGGCATGACCTGCTGGCGGCGCTTAAGGGAGTGGCAGGAAGCGGGCGTGTGGGACCAGCTCCACCGCATGCTTCTGGACTGGCTCGGGCGAGCGGTGGCCATTCGCTGGCGCCGAGCCTGCGTGGACAGCGCGTCTGTGGCCGCCAAAAGGGGGGCGAGCGCACCGGCCCGAACCCGACGGATCGCGGTCGGCCGGGATCCAAGCGGCACGTCATTACAGATGCCAACGGCATCCCGCTTGCCGTCCGCCTCACGGCCGCCAACGTCCATGGCAGCCGCGTCTTCGACGAGCTAATCGACGCGGTGCCGCCCATTCGCCAAGGGCGCGGGCGACCGCGTCGGCGCCCATCTAAGCTCCATGCCGACAAGGCCTTTGACGCGCCACGCTGCCGGCAGGCCCTGCGTCGACGCCGGATCAAGGCCCGGATCGCCCGACGCGGGGTGGAGAACAGTGAGCGCTTAGGCCGGCACCGCTGGGTGGTGGAGCGCACGCTGGCCTGGTTCAGCCGCTTCCGCCGCTTGACGGTCCGTTACGAGCGCCGGGCTGACGTCCACCAAGCCTTTCTCTCCCTGGCGGCTTCCCTCATTTGCTGGAGCTACGTCCAACGACCGGCCCGCTAGTTGCTCTCAGGTGGCTGCCGTCGTCTCTAGGATGAGCTGCACCGTTTCCTTTGGGCGGTCCCACATGGGGAAGTGACCGCACTTGGAGAACCAGTGCAGCTTGGCGGACGGGAAGGCCTCCTGAGCGCGAGCAGCCTGCCGCGGCAGGCACAGGCGGTCTTGGCGGCCCCAGCCAATGACGATCGGGCGCGACGGGTGGGCCGCCGGTCCCTTCTGCTCGGGCGCTGCCGCGAGATCGCGCACAAGAGCATCGAAGGTCTTCGTGCGGGCAAAGCTTTGCAGCTCGGTCGCGACGACCTCATCGTCGAGCCGCCAGGGTCGGGCCGAGAGCTGCGCAAGCAGCGCGCTGCGTGTCACTGCGGACCGGGAGAGCGTCGGCAGAGCGGGTCCCAGGGCGCGGACCAGGTGGATCGATGCACCGAGGGTTGTCCGGAAGTAGGTCCGCTCCCAGCCGCGCCAGAAGCCGCCCGGGTCCAGGGCGACCGTGGCGCCGACCCTGCCACGGCGCGCCATCTCCAGCACGATCCGCGCGCCCAGCGAACTGCCGACGATGTCGACCCCCTCCAAGTCCTGTTCGAGGATGAAGCGTTCTACGCTGTCGGCGAGCCCGGCAAAAGTGCCGCTGTCTGCCGCTGCTGGTGTCTCGCCATGCCCCGGCAACTCGAGCGCGATCACCTCGCGTGCCTGCGACAGCGCCGGAAGGATCGTGCTCCACGACCGCCACGTCCCACCCAGACCATGGACCAGAAGGAGCCTTGGGCCTTGGCCACGACGAACGAAGTTCAAACTCATTGTCAGGCCCTTCAGACTTGGCAGAGCGAGCATGGCTGCCGTCACTCAGAGCTGCGCTCCTCGACAACAACGGATGAGCCGGTGTTTTGGTCCAACCGGTCCGGAGGCGCTCATAACCTGGCACCACTCCGGGTTCTGTTAGATGCTCTTAGCGGGACTGGATCAGACGGCGGCGCCGGCGTCAGCCGGCCGGTACGGCACGAATTGCTGCATGATGATTCGATAGGGGACCAGCGCCAGCACGGCGATCGCCAGCTTCATGCAGAAATCACCGATCGCCCAGGATACCCAGCGCGGCGCCTCGGTCGCGAATACGCCCAGCAGCGGCGCCGCCTCCAGCGCGAAGCCGTCATTCGGCCCGACGAAGAAGAACACCGGCGCGAAGGCGATGGTGAAGAACAGAAAGGTGTCGAGCACCGATCCGCTCACCGACGAGGCCGCCGGGGCCCGCCACCAGCTATCCTGTCGCAGCCGGTTGAACACTGCGATGTCGAGGAGCTGCGCGGCGAGAAATGCGCCGCCGGAGGCGAGCGCGATTCGCACCAGCCGGTCGCCGGCGGTGGCGTATTCGAGCAGGCCGAGATCGTAGAGGATCGGCGGCACGACGATCGAGCAGATGATCGCCACCGCGAAGCCGGCCATCACCACGCGCCGCGCCACGGCGGGGCCATAGCGACGGTTGGTCAGGTCGGTGACGAGGAAGGCGAAGGGATAGGTGAAGGCGCCGAAGGTCAGGATGTCGGCGAGCTGAAGCCCGCCGATCTCGGCGAAGACCGGGAACTGCACCGCGATGTTGGACGCGAGGACGATCGCCGTCATCGCTGCCACGGGCAGGATATAGCTGCGCAGGGATGTCATTTTTTTAGCCTGGGTGATGGAACCAGTGCCGGGCCCGAAGGCCCGGCGGATAGGGTCGGAAGCGTCGCGCCTGCCTTAGCTGGCGGGAGCGGTGGCGACCTTCTTGGCGATCTGGCGCTTCAGCAGGCGGGCGCGCTGCGACAGCTCCGCCTCGTCGGCCTTGGTCAGGAACGCGTCGAGACCGCCGCGGTGCTCGACCGAACGCAGCGCGTAGGCCGAGACGCGGAGCCGGAAGCGCTGGCCGAGCGCGTCGGAGATCAGCGACACGTTGCACAGGTTCGGCAGGAAGCGGCGACGCGTACGATTGTTCGCGTGGCTCACGTTGTTGCCGGACTGGACAGCCTTGCCGGTCAGTTCGCAGGCGCGTGACATCAGATCACCTTTCAGCTTAACCTAGAACCCGACGGGGACACGCCGCCGCTATAAACGGCGCGATCATCGCTGTCGGGCATGATCGGAAATTCGACCGGCTCTATAAGCCCTGAGAACCGGAGCGTCAAGCCGCAACAACTTTGCGGGATCGGCCCGGCCGGCCACAAAAGCGCGCCGATCCTGCGCTCTGACGATCGCAACGACGTGCCTCCCGCTTTTATGGATAGACCAGTGATGCGCAAGCGATTCCTTTTCGGCGCCATCGGCATCGCCCTCCTGGGCGCGTCGGGCGCCGCCGCCGAGACGGCGCGGATCACCACCAGCTACGGCATGGCCGTCATCGGCCTGCCGATCGGCAAGGCGTCCTTCGACACGGTGATCGAGGGCGGCCGCTTCACCGTCGAGGGGCAGCTCTCCTCCAGCGGCCTCGGCAGCCTGGTCTCCGACACCGGCGGCACCAGCAAGGTTTCCGGCACGGTGACGCGCCGGGGCTTTGCCGCCGAGCGCTACGCGCTGGACTACTCCAGCGACCGCAAGCGCTGGTCGAGCGACGTCGCCTTCGCCGGCGGCCGGGTCACCTCCAGCGCGGTCAGCCCGAAGCGCGACAAGCCGAAGCCGAGCTACGTGCCGGTGTCGAAGTCGCAGCTCTCATCCGTCGTCGATCCGCTCAGCGGCCTGATGATCCGCACCCGCGACGCCGCTTCCGTCTGCAAGCGCACCCTGCCGCTCTACGACGGCTGGTCGCGGCTCGACCTCGTCCTGTCGCCGGCCGGCACCAACACCTATTCGATGACCGGCTATTCCGGCGAGGCCGTGGTGTGCAACGCCAAGGTCCGCCCGGTCAGCGGCTACGACAAGGCCTCCAAGGGGCTGAAATTCCTGAAGGACCAGACGATCCAGGTGTGGTTCGCGCCGATCGCCCAGCCGGATACCTACGTCCCGGTCTATGCCCACATCCCGACCAAGGTCGGCCCGCTGACGCTCAACGCGCTCTCCGTCGCCGTCCGCTGAGGCCGGCCGCCGGCGGGCGGCCGGCGCTGCCGCCTTCGCCGCGCATTGACCGGGCCCGGCGGGCTGGCTAGACCCGCCGCATCGCCGGACGGGGACGCGGCCTTGGGGACATTGCTCGGATTCGCCGCGGTGCTGATGTGGTCGCTGCTGGCGCTGCTCACCGCGCGCAGCGGCAGCGTGCCGCCGTTCCTGCTCGCCGCCCTCACCTTCGCCATCGCCACGCTGATCGGTATCGCCGTCTTCCTCGCGCGCGGAGCGCCCTGGCACGTGTTCCGTCAGCCGCCGGTGGTCTGGCTGGTCGGCATCGCCGGCCTGTTCGGTTATCACGCGCTCTATTTCGCCGCGCTGCGCAACGCCCCGGCCGCGCAGGCGAGCCTTATCGCCTATCTCTGGCCGCTGCTGATCGTGCTCGGATCCGCCATGCTGCCCGGCGAGCGGCTGCGCTGGTTCCACGCGCTCGGCGCCCTCATCGGCCTCGCCGGCGCCGGGATCATCGTCACCGGCGGAGAGGGCCTGTCGCTGTCGGCGCAGAACGGCCTCGGCTACGCGCTGGCCGGGCTCTGCGCCCTCACCTGGTCGGCCTACTCGCTGCTGTCGCGCCGCTTCGGCAGCGTGCCGACCGACGTCGTCACCGGCTTCTGCGCCGCCACCGCGGTCCTGTCGCTCGCCGCGCATCTCGCTTTCGAGACCACCGTGCTGCCCGCCGCCGGCGGCGAATGGCTCGCCGTCCTGCTGCTCGGGCTGATGCCCGTCGGCGCGGCCTTCTATGTCTGGGATTACGCGGTCAAGCGCGGCGACATCCAGCTGATCGGCGCGGCCAGCTACGCCGCGCCGCTTTTGTCGACGCTGATCCTCGTCACCGCCGGCGAGGCGGCGATGAGCTGGAGCGTCGTCGCCGCCGCCGTGCTGATCACCGCCGGCGCCGGGCTCGCGGCGCTGCCGCTGTTTGCGCGCCTCGCCCGGCGCGGCGCCTGATCCGGCCTATTTGCGGCCCGGCTCGCGCGGCGTCGGGCGCCAGTCCGGCGGCGCCATCTCGAAGGCCTCGAAGTCGAAGCCCGGCGCCACAGTGCAGCCGACCAGCGTGTATTCGCCGAGGCTGGTCGCGGTCTGCCACCAGCCGGCCGGCACCACGAACTGCGGCGCCTCGTGCTCGCCGATATCGGGCCCCAGCCGGTGCGCCGAAGCGTCGTGGCCGTTCTCCGAGACGGTGATCACCATCGGCGCGCCGGCGTACCAGTGCCAGACCTCGGCGGCGTCGCGCACCCGGTGCCATTCCGACGTCTCGCCCGCCTCGAGCAGGTAGTAGATCGACGTCGAGCGGGCGCGGCCGGTCTCGTCGAAGGCCTCGTCGCGGAACGTCTCGCGGTACCAGCCGCCTTCCGGATGCGGCTTGAGGCCGAGCGTGCGGACGATGCGCAGTGCGGCGGAGCTCATCAGTACGTGTCCCTCTTCTTGCGGATCGCGGCGAACACGTCCGCCGGCTCGGCGCCGGCCATGCCCATGTCCCCTGCCAGTTCCGGGTCGTCGGCGCGCAGGAACGGGTTGGTCGCCTTTTCCTGGCCGAGGTTGACCGGCAGGGTCGGCTTGCCGGCGATGCGCAGCGTCTCGACCTCCCGCACCCGCTCGCGCAGCTGGGTGTTGTCGGGATCGACCGCAATCGCGCATTTGGCGTTCGTCGCGGTATATTCGTGCCCGCAATACAGCATCGTCTCGTCCGGCAGCGCCCGCAGCCGCTTGAGCGATTCCCACATCATCGCGGCATCGCCCTCGAACAGCCGGCCGCAGCCGAGCGAGAACAGCGCGTCGGCGGCGAACAGGGCTTTCCCCTCCGGCAGGTAGTACGAGATCTCGCCCAGCGTGTGCCCCGGCGTGTCGATCGCCTCGATGGCGATGCCGCCCAATTCGAATTTGTCGCCGCCCGTCACCGTCCGGTCGATCCCCGGGATGCGGTCGCGCTCCTTGACGGGGCCGACGATCTCGACGCCGAAGCGCTGCTTCAGCGCCTCGTTGGCGGCGACGTGGTCGCCGTGATGATGGGTGGTGAGGATATGGGTCAGCGTCCAGCCGGCATCCTCGAGCGCGGCGAGGATCGGCCCCTCCTCCGGCGCATCGATCGAGATGGTGGCGCCGCTGTCGGCGTTATGGACGAGAACGCCGAAATTGTCGGTTCGGCAGGTGAACTGCCGGATGTCGATCGAAGGCATGAGGCGACTCGCTGTTTGTCGTTGGACAGGGCGAGTTAGGGCGCGGCGGCCGGCTGTCAGCCATTTTCTCTCGCGCCGAGCTTCGGGCCAGCTTGCTGCTGTTCTATGCGGGCCGGTCTATAGTGGCCGGCCGAACCGCCATCGCCGGGGGACCCCGCAGCTGACCACCAATGCCGACATCAACGACCTGATCGCGTTCTACGCCTCGCCGCTCGGCCAGGCCGCCGCGCGCGCCGTGTCGCTCGCACTGACGCCGGTCTGGCGGCATATCCCGGACGAGCGGCTGGTCGGTCTCGGCTATGCGGTGCCCTATATCGACCGCTTCGCCTCCGACGCCGAACGGGCGCTGGCCTTCATGCCGGCCGCCCAGGGCGCCCAGAACTGGCCGCCCTTCGCCGCCTCCCGGACCGTGCTGGTCGGCTCGGAGGACCTGCCGCTCGGCGATGCCTCCGTCGACCGCATCCTGATGGTGCATTCGCTGGAATTCGCCGAGAGCCCCGAGCTCCTGATGGCCGAGGTCTGGCGGGTGCTGGCCCCGGGCGGGCGCATCGTCATCCTCGTGCCGCACCGCAGGGGCGTCTGGGCGCGCTTCGAGCACACGCCCTGGGGGTCGGGCCGGCCGTGGTCGCGCGGCCAGCTGACGCGGCTCCTGCGCGACGCGATGTTCACCCCGAGCTCGTGGTCGGAGGCGCTGCTGTTCCCGCCCTTCCGCAAGCGCCCGCTGCTCGGCCTCGCCGGGCCGCTGGAGCGCCTCGGCCGGGATTTCTGGCCGGTCTTCGCCGGCGTCGTCATCATCGAGGCGACCAAGCAGCTCTATCGCGGCCTGCCCGTCGCCTCGACGGCGCGCGAGCGCCGCCGGGCGGTCAAGCCGGTGCTGGTCCCGGCCGGCGCCGGCGCGGGGGTGCGCACATACCGGGGTGCCGGCGCCTGAACGGCAATGCGGCCACAGTTCCGTTCCGCTAGAGCGTAGCGTCCGTGATCCGGCTTGCCTGATGCCGCGACGTCATTAGTGTGGTCGCGTGCCGCACGCGCTGGTCGATGCTGGAGTTGCCATGTCGTTTCGCCCGTTTGCTGCCGCCCTTGCCGTGCTGCTGCTGACGGCCCCCGCCCCTGCCGACGTGAAGAGCCGCGTCGCGGCCCTCGCGCCCTCGGGCCTGGTGCTCGTGGTGGACGCGGACGGCAACGAGCTGGTTGCGCAGAATGCCGGAAAGCCCTTCGTTCCGGCCTCGGTGGCCAAGATCGTCACGGCGTGGCTCGCCATGGAGGTCCTCGGCGGCGACTATCGCTTCGAGACAGGCTTCTACCTGGACGACGACAGGGTCCTCTACGTGCGCGGCGGCGGCGACCCGTTCCTGGTCTCGGAGGAACTGGCATTGCTGGCGCCGCAGCTCCTCGCCGCCACCGGCAAGGAGCCGTTCGCCGGCATCGTGATCGACGCCAGCTACTATCCGGCCGACCTCAGCATTCCCGGCATCGAGGTCACCGACGAGGCCTATGACGCGCTGAACGCGGCGCTGGCGGTGAACTTCAACACCATCGCCGCGGTGCGCGAGGGCAAGAGCGTGCGCCCCGGCGAGGCACAGACCCCGATCACGCCGCTGGCGATCAGCGAGTTCAGGGCGCGCGGCCCCGCCGGCAAGGGCCGCATCAGCCTGACCCAGGAGGACCCGAGCGTCGGCATCCGCTATGCCGGCGAACTCATCGCCGCCTTCATCGAGCGCGCCGGCGGCAGCATCACCGGCGAGATCGCCACCGGCGCCGTCCCGGAAGGGCTCGAGCCGGTCTATGTCCACCGCCAGTCGCGCGACCTCAGGGAAGTCCTGCGGCTGATGCTCCTCGGCTCGAACAACTACATCGCCAACCAGGTCTTCCTGGAAGTCGGCGCCAGCCGGCGGGGCGGGCCGGTCAGCCTCGAGAAGTCGCTCGAGGTCGGGCGCGAGATCCTGGCGGAACACGGGATCGCCGACGATATCCGGCTGGTGGAAGGCTCGGGCATCAGCCGCGACAACCGCTTCACCGCTCGCGGCCTCGCCAAGGTGCTCGACGGCTTTGCGCCCCACGCGACGATGCTGCGCGAGACGAAGCGCGGCTCCCGCTACAAGACCGGCACCTTCTCCGGCGTCAGGACGCTGGCCGGCTATGCCCGGACCGAGGAGCACGGCGACGCGCGTTTCGTGATCTCGCTGACAGGCGGCGGCCAGCTGCGCTTCGATCTGCTCGAGGCGATCGAGCGCGGCCTGTAGCGCGGGGGGCCGAGCCTGGCTTGCCTAGTCCCGGTCGGGCGCGCCGAGCGGAAAATACTGGCGATAGGGGCGCGCCTCGTCGACGGCGCGGGCGAAGGACGGGCGCGCCAGCAGCCGCTGCCGGTAGGCATGCACATGGCCGAAGCCCGGATCGATCGGATGCGTCCAGTCGGCGTAGAAGAGGAAGGGCGCGGCGGCGCAGTCGGCCAGGCTGAAGCTCTCGCCGACCGCCCACTGCCTGCCAGCCATGCGCTCGTCCAGCCAGGCATAGGCTGCCTCGAGCATCGCCCGTGCCTCGCCGGCGCCGTAGGGATCGCGGTCGCCTTGCGCGCGAAGGCTGTCGAAGACGATCTTCTGCTGCGGCGTCGAGACATAGTTGTCGAAGAAGCGGTCGAGCATCCGCACCTCGAGCGCGGCGGCGGGATCGGCGGGGATCAGCGGCGCGGCGCCCGGATGGCGCTGGTCGACATACTCGACGATGATGCTCGCCTCGATCAGCGTCCGGCCCTCGTCGACGAGCACCGGAAAGCGCTTCAGCGGCCATAGCGCCGCCAGGTCGGCGTCGACGGCGCCATCCTCGGTGCCGAGGACCCGGTATTCGAAGGGCAGTTCCTTCTCGTAGAACGCGACCAGCGCCTTCTGGCAGTAGGACGAGAACGGATGCGCGTAGAGTTGCATGATCGTCTCCCCGGTTGGATGCGGCCTCTCAGCGCCGCAGCACGAAGACCGCCTGCTGGCCGAACAGGTTCCAGAACGCCCAGGGCATCTTCATGCCCATCTTCTGGCCCGTCGCATTGATCGCCACCGCGGTCTCGACCTTGGCGCCGAGCTCGCCGGCGAGGCCGACGAAGTCGCGGATGGTGCAGAAATGGATGTTCGGCGTCTCGTACCAGGCGTGCTGGAGATTGGCCGTCACCGGCATCCGGCCGCGCGCCAAGAGCGACAGGCGGATCGACCAGTGGCCGAAATTCGGGAACGACACGATCGCCCGCTCGCCGATCCGCAGCAGTTCCGCCAGCACCGTCTTCGGATTGCGCGTCGCCTGGATGGTCTGGGACAGGATCACATAGTCGAAGGCGTCGTCCGGGTAGTGGACGAGGTCGCGGTCGGCGTCGCCCTGGATCACCGACAGGCCGCGCGCCACGCACTCGTTGACGCCCTCCTGGCTGAGCTCGATGCCGCGCCCGTCGACGCCGCGCCGTTCTTCCAGCAGCGACAGCAGCAGGCCGTCGCCGCAGCCGACGTCGAGGACCCGGGCGCCGCGCGGAACGAGGTCTGCGATCAGCTGCAGGTCGACGCGCGCCGTCGCCGGCGCCCCGCTGCGCGCCGCCTCGGACGCGTTCAGTTCCGCCACCGCCATCGTCACAGCCCCCGTGCCCGCGCGGCCGACGAGACGAACCCGTTGATCGCGGCGAAGAAGTTCGGCTCTTCCAGGAGGAAGGCGTCGTGGCCGCGGTCGGTCTCGATCTCGACGAACGACACCGAGGCGGCGGCGGCGTTGAGCGCATGCACGACGGCGCGGTTCTCCTCGGTCGGAAACAGCCAGTCGGACGAGAAGGACACCAGGCAGAACCGCGTCTTGGAGCCGAGGAACGCGTTGGCGAGCCGTCCGCCGAAATCCCCGGCAATGTCGAAATAGTCCATCGCCCGGGTCATGTAGAGATAGGAATTGGCGTCGAAGCGGTCGACGAAGGTCATGCCCTGGTGCCGCAGGTAGCTCTCGATCTGGAAGTCGGCGTCGAAGCCGAAGCCCAGCGTCTCGCGGTCCTGCAAATTGCGGCCGAACTTCCGGTGCAGCGCCATCTCCGACAGATAGGTGACGTGCGCCGCCATCCGCGCCACGGCGAGCCCCTTGTGCGGCCGCTTGCCGACGGCGTAGTAGCGCCCGCCGTGCCAGTCGGGGTCGGCCATCACCGCCTGGCGTCCGACCTCGTGGAAGGCGATGTTCTGCGAGGAATGCCGCGCCCCTGTGGCGATCGGCAGGGCGGCGAACACCTTCTCCGGATAGCTCACCGTCCATTGCAGCACCTGCATGCCGCCCATCGAGCCGCCGATGACGGCGAACAGCGTTTCGATGCCGAGCCGCTCGACCAGCATCGCCTGCGCCCGCACCATGTCGCGGATGGTGATCACCGGCAGGTCGAGCCCGTAGGGCTCGCCGGTCGCCGGGTCGATCGAGGCGGGCCCGGTCGAGCCCATGCAACCGCCGATGACGTTCGAGCAGATGACGAAGAACCGGTCGGTGTCGATCGGCTTGCCCGGCCCGATGATCGACGACCACCAGCCCGGCTTGCCGGTCACCGGCGACTGGCTGGCGGCGTAGTGGTCGCCGGTCAGCGCGTGGCAGACCAGCACAGCGTTGGACTTGTCGGCGTTCAGCGTGCCGTAGGTGTTGTAGGCGATCTGGAAGGGCGAGAGCGCCCGGCCGGCGTCCAGCAGCAGCGGCTCGTCTTCGCCGAAATGCGCTACCGGGCTCGACGGCTCGTATACCTCGCGGCTGCCGGCGGCGTGCTCCAGGTCCTGGCGGGTCGTTTCGGCGATGGTCGTCTTCATCTTGCTCGGTGGCCTTTCCTGCGCGCTGCCGGACCGGCCTCCCCTTCGCTCCGTATCGGTGCGGTCTCAGATACGCATTTGCGGCAGCCCCGGCAATGATGTCGCGTCCCGGCCCCGGGCGCCGGCCGCGGCCGGCACCCTCGACATCGGCCGGGCCGGCGGCTATTCCGCGCGTGTCAGGGCCGTCCCGACGGCGGCTTGCCGACCATCCGCGAATGAAAGATCAGGACGATGCGACCCGTTCCGAACAGGGGTATCCTCGACATCGAGGCCTACGTGCCCGGCAAGAGCAAGGCGCCCGCCGGCGTGCGCCTGCACAAGCTCTCCTCCAACGAGAGCCCGCTCGGCGCCTCCCCGGCGGCCGTGCAGGCCGCCGCTGCCGCCCTGACGCATCTGGAATCCTATCCCGACGGCCAGGCCGCGGAACTCAAGCAGGCGATCGCCGAGGTGCATGGGCTGAACCCGCGCGCCATCCTCTGCGGCAACGGCTCGGACGAGCTGCTCGGCCTGCTCTGCCAGTGCTATCTCGAGCCCGGCGACGAGGCGATCCACAGCGAGCACGGCTTCCTCGTCTACAGGATCCAGATCCTCGCCCGCGGCGCCACCCCCGTGGTCGCGCCGGAGAAGGACGCCACCGCCGACGTCGACGCCATCCTGTCGCGCGTCACCGAGCGCACCAAGTTGGTCTTCCTCGCCAACCCGAACAACCCGACCGGCACCTATCTGCCGTTCGACGAGGTGCGGCGCCTGCAGGCCGGCCTGCCCGGCCACGTCATCCTGGTGCTCGACGCGGCCTATGCCGAATATGTCCGGCGCAACGACTACGGCACCGGCATCGAGCTGGTCTCTTCCGCCGACAACGTCGTCATGACCCGCACCTTCTCGAAGATCTATGGCCTCGCCGCGCTGCGCATCGGCTGGCTCTACGGGCCGGAAGCGGTGGTCGACGCGCTCGACCGGGTGCGCGGGCCGTTCAACCTCAACGCGCTGGCCATCGCCGCCGGCGCGGCGGCGATCCGCGACCGCGGCTTCGTCGAGGCGGCGATCGAGCACAACAGCCACTGGCTGGAATGGACGACGGCGGCGCTGACCCGCCTCGGCCTGACGGTCACCCCCAGCGTCGGCAACTTCATCCTCGTGCACTTCCCGGCCGAGCCCGGCCGCACCGCCGCCGAGGCCGACGACTTTCTCACCGGCCGCGGCTACATCCTGCGCCGCGTCGCCGGCTACGGCTTCCCGGATGCGCTGCGCCTGTCGATCGGCACCGAGGAAGCCAATCGCGGCGTCGTCGCCGGCCTCGCGGAATTTCTCGGCAAGGCGGCCGCATGAGTGAAGCCCCCTTCGCGCGCGTCGCGCTGATCGGCATCGGCCTGATCGGCTCGTCGCTCGCCCACAACATCCGCGCCCACAAGCTCGCGGACCACGTCGCCATCACCACCCGCCGTGCCGAGACCCTGGCGCGGGCGGCCGAGCTCGGCCTCGGCGACAGCTACCATCTCGACGCCGCGGATGCCGTGCGCGGCGCCGATCTGGTGATCCTCTGCGTGCCGGTCGGCTCCTGCGGCGCGGTCTCGAAGGAGATCGCCGTCGCCCTCGAGCCGGGCGCGATCGTCTCCGACGTCGGCTCGGTCAAGGGCTCGGTCATCCAGCAGATGCAGCCGAACCTGCCGGCGCACGTCCATTTCGTCCCCGCCCATCCCATCGCCGGCACCGAGCAGTCGGGTCCCGACGCCGGCTTCCGCGAGCTGTTCGAGAACCGCTGGTGCATCCTGACGCCGGTCGAGGGCACCGACCCGCAGGCCGTCGCGCGGCTCCGGGGCTTCTGGGAGGCCTGCGGCTCGAATGTCGAGGTGATGACCGCCGAGCATCACGACCTGGTGCTGGCCATCGTCAGCCACGTGCCGCATCTGATCGCCTACAACATCGTCGGCACCGCCGCCGACCTCGAGACCGTGACCCAGTCGGAAGTGGTGAAGTTCTCCGCCTCCGGCTTCCGCGACTTCACCCGCATCGCCGCCTCCGACCCGACGATGTGGCGCGACGTCTTCCTGCACAACCGCGAGGCGGTGCTGGAGATGCTGGCGCGCTTCTCGGAGGATCTGGCGACGCTGCAGCGGGCGATCCGCTGGGGCGACGGCGACACGCTGTTCGAGCTGTTCACCCGCACCAGGGCGATCCGGCGCGGCATCGTCGAGGCCGGCCAGGACACCGCCGCCCCGGATTTCGGCCGTGAACACGGCCGCGGCGGGGCACCCAAGGACGAAGCCTAGCTGCGAGGCCCGTCACGGCGGGCCTACTGCAGCGGCGGGATGCTGCCGAGCGGGATGACACCGGCGGCGACGATACCGTCGCGGACGGTGATCGCGATCACCGTCCGGCCATTCTCCTGCCGGCCGACGAAGCTCAGCGCCGTGGCGATGGAGTTCGCCACCGACGCCGCCTCGGGCAGCGCCTCGGCCACCAGCGTCGCGATCTGCTGCGGCTGGGTGACCGCCAGCTCGAAATCGCCGGAAAGCTGCCCGCTGGTGTCGAACATGAAGGTGCCGGACAGTTCGGCCTGCGCATTGCCGAGATCGATGCTCAGGGCCCGCAGCGTCGCCGCATGCCCGGCCAGCACCTGGCGCGGCGTCTCGCCGGCGTCGCCGTCCAGCCAGTCCGCGGCACCGGCGATCGTCGCGTCCAGCGCCACGTCGAAGGGCGGCAGCGGGGGCGTGTCGGGCGCCACGATGCGGATGCCGCGGTCGCTCAGCGCCAGGTCGAGATCGGCGTCCCGCCGCCGCACATGCACTTCCAGATGCTCGGCCGTCGCCAGCGCCAGCCGCCCGGCCGCCGGCTGCGCCAGCGCCACGTCCGGCGCCTCGACGACCAGCGAGAAGCGGTCGAGCCCCTCGGTCCAGAAGCTGGCGCTCGCCTGGGCCAGCTGCCAGCGTATGTCGAGCGGCGGCGCCTCCGGCGCGTTGACGATCAGCGGCGAATCGAGTTCCGAGACCACCCGGGTCGGCTGGTAGATCTGCGCCGCCGTCCGCAGCGCCCCGGCGGTCAGCCGCAGCCCCTCGCCACGCGGATCGACGGTCACCGCGTCGCAGCGCAGGCCGAGCCGGAACGGATAGCCGACCACCGCGCGGTTCGGGCAGCCGATCTCGACCCCATCGGCGGCGGCATCTTCGATCGCCGCATCGACGCGGGCCTCGAGCTGGGCGGCCAGATAATACCAGGCGCCGCTCAGCGCCAGGAACAGCGCCACCGCGACGGCGACGATCCAGAGATAGGCCTTCCGGGCCGAGCCGCTTGACGCCGCCATCGTCGTATCCTTTGTGAGCCCCCCGGCCGGGCTGAGCCGACGGACAGGGCGATTTGAGGGCAATGGACGATTTATGGGTGTTTGGCTACGGCTCGCTGATCTGGCGGCCGGGTTTCGCGTTTCTCGACCGCCAGCCGGCGCGGCTCGCCGGCTATCACCGGGCGCTCTGCATCCATTCGCACGTCCATCGCGGCACGCCGCAGCGGCCGGGCCTGGTCTTCGGGCTCGACCGCGGCGGCTCCTGCGTCGGCATGGCGTTCCGGGTGGCGGGGGCCGAGGCCGATGCGGTGATCGCCTATCTGCGCGAGCGCGAGCTGGTCACCAATGTCTACCGCGAGACGCATCTGCCGGTGCGGCTGCAGGACGGCGGCAATGTCCGCGCCCTCGCCTATGTCGTCGACCGGGGCCACAGCCAGTATGCCGGGCGCATGACGCCGCCCGAGGCCGCCGCCATCGTCCGCGGCGCGCACGGCCAGTCCGGCGCCAATGTCGACTACGTCACCAGCGCGCTGGCGCACATCACCGAGATGGGGCTGAAGGACCGCTGGCTGTCGGAGGTCGTCGCCCGTCTCTGAACGGTCAGGGTCGCGCGGCCGGTCCGCTGCCGAGAGCGCCCTGGCCGGGCACGGCAGCAGGCGCGTAGCCGTCGCGGGCATGGGCCTCGGCCAGGAGATCGGCCGACCGCTCCTCGATCGCGCCGCGCAGCCGGTCGAGGAATTCCCCCCGCGGCAGATGCGGCGGCACCGGTGCGAGGATGTCGGCGCGGATCGTCCCCGGCCGGCGGACGAATTTCCGCCGTGGCCAGTAGAGGCCGGAATTCAGCGCCACCGGCACGACCGGCAGGCCGAGTGCCTCGTAGAGGCGGAACACGCCCTGGCGGTAGTCGGGCGCCGCCCCCGGCGCCGTGCGCGTGCCTTCCGGGAAGATGACGATCTGCCGCCCCTCCGCCACCGCCTTCTCGGCGCCCTCGATCATCGAGCCGACGGCACCGCCGCGCTTGGCGCGGTCGACCGGGATCATCCCCATGCGCCGTGCGAACCAGCCGAAGAACGGGATCGCCAGCAGTTCCTTCTTGAGGATGAAGGTCGGCCGGTCGAGATCCGGCAGGAAGGCGAACACGTCCCACACCGACTGGTGCTTGGCCGCGATGATCGCCGGCCCGACCGGCAGGTTCTCCTTGCCGCGGATGTCGGCACGGATCCCCGCGACATGCTCCAGCAGCCACAGGTTGGAGCGCGCCCAGTTCTTGACGATCCACCAGCCGGTCGCTTCGGAGACGAAGAAGAACACCGGCGAATAGAACAGCAGCTGGGCGACGAGGTTGAGATAGAACAGGCCGTTGAAGGCCAGCGAGCGAAGAAACATGATCAAGGGATCGCTCCCGCGGCGGTCATCTGGGCCATGCGGGAGCCTGCGTCCCGCCAGCGGTTGCTGCAGGGTCTACGCCGGCACGGCGGGAAAATCGAGGGCCCGGCGCGATGATGGCGCCGTCACTCCGCCAGATCGGCGACGCGGGTCGACACGCTCTGCTTCGCCACGATGCCGACCGTCGACAGGAAGCGCGCCGCGACCAGCTTCACGTATTCGCTCGCCAGGACCCGCAGGCCGGGCGCCGAAGGCATCTCGTCGCCCCGCCACAGATCGTCGCGCCGCACGGCATAGGGCGTGACCGAGCGGATGTTGCCGACCCGGTCGAATTCGATCAGCGAGCGCGGCATGTGGTAGTCGCTGGTGACGAGGATCAGGTCGCGGAAGCCCTGTTCGCGGGCCCAGCGGCCGGCGATCTCGGCATTCCCGACGGTGTTCTGCGCCGCATAGTCGATATCGACGCAGCAATCGAACCACTTGCGGTCGGTGTCGGTGAGCCGCGCCAGCGCGTCGACGCTGGTGTCGGGATTGACGCCGCTGATCAGCAGCCGGCGCCCGCGTCCCTCCTTCAGCAGGTCGATTGCGTGATCGATGCGCCATGCCCCGCCGGTCAGCACGACGATGCCGTCGGCGGCCGCGAAAGCCGCCGGCTTGGCGAGCAGGTTGACCTCCTCGGTGAAGCGCAGGAAGCCGCCGACGAGGTAGCCGCACAGCGCGACGAAGGCCAGCATGACGATCGACATCACCCCGACCCGCCGCCGGCGCCGCCGGGCAGCCGGAGGCGCCTGCTGTTCGTGGCTGTCGGTGGTCGGCGCGAAGATCGTCATTCGGCAGTCTATTCCCGCGATTGCGGCGGAGTGGTGAACCGCCGGCCGTTCCGACTCTGGGCGCTCAGGGTTAATGGGACCTTACCCTTCGACCGGCGAGATCATGTCGATCGCCGCCAGCTGACGCATGACGGTGATCCTCGAGGTGAACGCCGTCAGCGCGCCGATGGTTGCGATCAGGACCACGACGCCGGCATAGCCGGTCCAGCCGATCGCGAACGAGCCGAACAGCGCGCTGATCTGGTCGGCTTCCGGGGTCGCCTGGTTGCTCTTCGTCCACAGGCCCATCAGCGCGAACAACACCAGCGCGGCGGCGCCGCCGCCGAGCGCCCCGAACAGGCCGAGCCGCAGGAAATGCCCCTGGAACTCGCCGGCGATGAAGGACGAGCGGGCCCCGACGAAATGCAGCACCTCGATGATCTGGCGGTTGCCGGCCATCGCCCCGCGGGTCGCGAAGATCACCGTGAGAACGGTGGCGACCAGCACCAGCGTCAGCACCGCCAGGCCGGCGATGACCATCGCGCGGGCCATGGTGACCAGCCGCGACACCCAGGCGCGGTGGTCGTCGAGCGCCGCGGAGGGCACCGCCGCGCTGATCCGCTCGGCGAAGGCGGCAAAGTCCGGCGGCGCATCCGAATCGATGGCGATGATGACGAGGCGCGGCACCGGAAGTTCGTCGAGGTCGAGGCCGGTGCCGAGCCAGGGCTGCAGCAGCCGGCTGGTGGCGTCGTCGTCGAGCACCGAGGTCCCGGTGATGCCGGGGGTCTCCACCGCGATCTCCTGGACCCTCCGCAGCGCCGCCGCCATGTCGACGCCATCGTCCGGCATCACCTGCACGGTGATCTCGCGGGAGATGTCGCTCTGCCACTGGCCGGCCGTGTCCGAGACCAGCGTCACCGCGCCGACGGTGAGGCTGGCGAGGAAGGTCATGATGGCGATGACGGTCATCAGCGCCCGGCCGGCGACGTTGGCGGGCGGCACGATCGGGGCCGGACGCTCGCGGCGGGTCAGACCCGTCGTGCGCTCGACGAATTCGCGCAGGTCCAGCCACCGTTCGGCGAGATCAGTCATAGATTTCCAGTCTGCCGTCGGCGAGGACCATGCGGCGGGCGTCGACCTGCTCCATCAGGCCGAGATCGTGGGTGGCGATGACCACCGCCGTGCCGGTGCGGTTGAGTTCGAGGAAAAGGCGCAGCAGGCGCCGCGCCAGCGGCGGGTCGACATTGCCGGTCGGCTCGTCGGCAAGCAGGATGTCGGGCTGGTCGATCAGCGCCCTTGCAATGGCGGCGCGCTGCTTCTCGCCGCCCGACAGCACCACCGGCGAGGCGTTCAGCCGCTCGCCGAGCCCGACCCACTTGATCAGGTCGATCACGTCCTGGCGGTAGCTGGACTCGTCCTTGCCGCGCACCCTGAGCGGCAGGGCGACGTTCTCGTAGGTGGTCATGTGCTCGAGCAGGCGGAAATCCTGGAAGACCACCCCGATCCGCCGCCTTATCGACGGCAGGTCGGCGCGCGACAGCGTCGCCGCGTCCCGGCCGAGCACGGTGATCAGGCCGCGCGTCGGCTTCAGGGCCAGGAACAGCATGCGCAGCAGGCTGCTCTTGCCGGCGCCGGAGGGGCCGGTGAGGAACTGGAAGGACTGGCGCCGGATCTCGAAGGAGAGATCGCGCAGCACCTCCGGTCCCATGTCGTAGCGCAGCCCGACATTTTCGAACCGAATCATCCCAGCGTTTCCCCCGTCATTGCTTCGCCGTCAGGATGCGCCGGACTGTGTTCATTTCAGGCCGCCGCGTCGAGCCCTGGCGCCGGGCCCGGCTTCACCGTTTGTTAAGCATGTTTCCTTACCCGTTTCTGAAGCGAATGACCCGGAGGATGCGATGACCGAGTTCCGCCGAGCCTCGCCCGCACCGGACGCAGGCCGCCGAAATGCCGACCCCGCCGCCCCTGCCCGGGTGATCGAGGGAACGGCCGAGGTGACGACACGCATCCGCCGGGAAAAATCCGTCGCCGAGCTGGAAGCGGCCCGGCTCAGCCTTGCCGCCCCGGCCGATGACGGCGAAAGCCGCGCCGCCTTCGGCCGCCGCGCGCCGGTCGATCCGGCCGCCCCGCGGCGCCACGAGCCCCGGACCGCGGCGCCAGACCTCCTCTGGCAGAGCCTGCCGCCGCGGGGCGCCCGGCCGCTGCCCGGCGGCGCCGCCCGCGCCGTCATCGCCCATGCCCGCTCGCTGCGGCTGCGCGACGCCGCCGCCATCGCCACCGCCTTTCTCGTCGGGGTCTTCGCCCTGCCCGTGCTGCTGCTCTGGATGGCGGCCGCCCCGGTGGCGGCGCCGCTGGTCATGGCGCCGGCGGGCGGCGTGATCCTCAGCGACGTCGAGACCAGCCTTGCGCCGCGCGGCGACGGCGCCGTACTGACGGTCGCCGGGCGACTCGCCAATGTCGCCGCCGCTTCCGCCGAGGTTCCGCTGATGCACATCGTCATGACCGCCCCTGACGGCAGTCGCCAGGTCAAACCGCTGCGCGCCGGCATCGGCGAGCTCGGCGCCGGCCAGTCGGTGCAGTTCCTCTCGGCGCTGGCCGTGCGCGCCGGTAGCGGCGGCATCATCGCCGTCGACTTCGCGGCGGGCCGCCTGTGATCACCGTCCGCGGCAAGAGCATCGAGACGCTGTTCGACGAGAAGCGCATCGCCACCGAGGTGCTGCGCGTCGCCTGGGAGATCGCCGCGACGCCGACCACCGACCTTCTCGTCGTCTCGGTGCTGAAGGGCTCCTTCGTCTTCGCTGCCGACCTGATCCGCGCCATGCACCTCACCGGCCTCGCCCCGGAGGTCGAGTTCATCACCCTGTCGAGCTACGGCGCCGGCACCGAGCCCGGCAAGATCCGCGTGCTGCGCGACGTCGAGAGCCCGGTCGAGGGCCGCACCGTCCTGCTGATCGACGACATCCTGGAATCCGGCCGCACCATCAGCTTCGCCCGCGACATGCTGCTGGGGCGCGGCGCGAAGGAAGTGAAGATCGCCGTGCTGCTGGACAAGCGCATGCGGCGCCAGGCCGCTATCGAGGCCGACTATGTCGGCTTCGACTGCCCCGACTATTTCGTCGTCGGCTACGGCATGGACGTCGCCCACGCCTTCCGCGAATTGCCCTTCGTCGGCAAGGTGGTGGAATAGTCACCCCTTTTATCAAGTTGCCGGCAGCAGCAATACCGGACTAGACGATCGCAGCATTTCGATTGAGGACGCGATCGTCTGGGGAGCGTCACGACAAAAATAGAGGTCGCAGATGAAGGGTAGGTCGACCCACGACAGGGCCTGTTGCTCTCGCAATTACTTACTATGATATAGGCGCCGACGACCTTCGCGGGCGGATTATCCGATGGATAATGTAGAAGGAAGATTTGAATGCCGTCAGCAGAGCTCTTCCGGTATGGCCTGACGTATCTATTTTCTTTGGTAATTATCCGATGTGCGATTTTCGGCATTTTCACTATTTTCCCGGCCATCCCGGCGAACGGCTCCGCTATCAGCGTCTTTGTAGCGGCATCATCATCTTATGTAACTCTTAGATATTTTATCCATCGAGAGCACACCTCGCCATTCGGTCGAGATTATTGGTACATTGTCATTATCAGCTCAATTGTATTCGTGCTTTCCGAGGTAATAATATATATTTACATGTTATACATGTTTAACATGGATATAGATATGCTTGCGAGTTTGCTAATTTTTTCTGCGATATTGGTATTATCCCTGCTGTTACATATGGTTTCCTACTCCAGTTTTGCTGCAAGGCGGCTTCTTAGATGAACTCGAGAAGAATGCCCCCATCCGTTAAGCTCCAGGTCAGTCCCATGCCGTAGGCTGAGGGTTGATGCGCGCACGGCTATGACGACCTGCAGGAGACTGGCGTGGCGAGAATACTGGTTGCCGAAGACGATCCGGGCGTCCGCCTGCTCGTGACGCGGGCGCTTGGCCTCGAAGGCCACGAGGTGGTCGCGGTGGAGGACGGCGAGCTTGCGCTCGAGACGCTCACCGCCGAGAGCGGCGGCTTCGATTTCGTGCTGTCCGACATCCGCATGCCGGCGATGACCGGCATCGAGCTCGCCCACGAGATCGCCGCCGCCTGGCCGGAACTCCCCATCCTGCTGATGACCGGCTATGCCGAGCAGAAGGAATCGGCCGACGATCTCGCCGCGATCATCGAGGGCGTGGTCGAGAAGCCGTTCAGCATCGCCGAACTGCGCCGCGAGGTCGGCCGCATCCTGGCCGAGCGCGAGGACGGCCGCGTCCCGGACGAGGCCGAGGCGATCCTGCCGATGGCCGCCCGCCGCTGCGCCTGAGCCGCCGGCCGCCCCGCTTCCCGCCGAGTCCCGACACGCCGTGCGCCTGATGGCACGGCGGCTGCGGCGCCTCAGGGCGTCTGCAGCAGCCGCTCCAGATATTCCCGCTCCAGCTGCGGCGACAGGCTGTCGCCGAGACGCTCGCGGATGGCGTCGAGGATCTGGCGCGCCCGCTGCGTGTCGATCTCGTCCGGCACGCCGACATCCTGGCCGAAATCCGGGCCCTGGGTCTGGCGCTGGCGGCCGAGCGGGTCGCGCCCCGAGCGCTGCTGCATGCCGTTGAAGCCCTGGCCCATCTGGCCCTGCCCCGGCTGACCGGGCTGGCCCTGCTGGCCCTGCTGCATCGCCTGCTGCATTTGCTGCATCATGTCCTGGGCGCCGCGGCGCATCGCCTCCATGGCGCGGCCCTGCTGGCCGACGGCCTCGCCGTCATTGCCTTCGCCGAGCGCGCCTTCCGCCTCGCCCATCGCCTCGCCGGCCTCGCCGAAGCCCTCCGAGGGCTCCATGCCCATGCCCTCGAGCTCCTGCTGCATGGCCTGCAGCTCCTCCTGCAGCTGGCCCTGCTGCTCCTGCAGCTGCTTCATCATCTCCTGCATCTCTTCGGCGGTCATCGGCTCGCCCTGCTGGCCCGGCTCGCCCTGCTGCGGCTCGCCCTGCTGGCCTTGCTGGCCCTGCTGTTGCTGCTGCTGGCGCTGGATCTGCTGGCGGCCGAGATCGTAGGTCTGGTCCATCAGCTGCTGCTGGCGCTGCAGCAGCTCGCCCATCTTGTTCATCTGCTCCTGCATGGCGTTCTGCTCGCCGCCCTGCTGCTGCTGGCCGGGGCGCATCGCCTGCAGATTGTCCATCATCTGCTGCAGCTCCGAGAGCAGCTGCTGCGCGGCATCCTTGGAGCCGGACTTCGCCAGGTCCTCGATCCGGTCCATCATCCGCTCGAGGTCCTGCGGACGGATCTCCTGGACGTCGCCCAGCTGCTGCTGGTTCATCGGCGGCTGGTTCTGCATCGCCTCGGCGAGCGCCTGCATGTATTCCTGCATCGCCTCGCGCAGTTCCTGCATCAGCGCGTCGATCTCGGCGTCGGTGGCGCCGTTCTCCAGCGCCTCCGCCAGCTGTTCGCGCGCGTCGCGCAGCCGGCGCTCGGCCAGCGACAGGTTGCCGTCCTCAATGCCGAGCGCGATCTCCCACATGAAGTCGACCGCCGACAGCAGCGCCGCGTCGTCATGGGCGGTGGCGATCCGGGTCCGCACCGCCGTCAGCGCCAGATAGTCGGCCGGGCTTTCGATGAATTCCTCGCCGCGCAGCATCACCGCGTCGAGCATCTCCACCACCCGGTCGACCGAATCGGCGTCGAGCGCCAGGAGCCGCCGCTGCTCGATCACCGCGCGGGCCAGCGGATTGCTGAAGCGCCGCTCCGGCAGCGTCAGCCGCTTGGTTTCGGACCGCCCGGTCTGCGCCGCGTCGTCGGTCACCACCAGCGTCATCGCCACCTTGGCCCCGGCATAGGGGCTCTCGGTGAGGTCGGCATTGGTGCGCCCCTCGCTCGGCTCGCGCGCCCGGCGCGGCAGCGCCAGGTTGATCTCCGGCGGCGCCACCAGCGGCCGCGCGCCTTCCGCGATGCTGTCCTCCTCGACGACGATCTCGGCCTCGCCCTTGCGGGCGCCGTAGTCGTCGCTGACCGTGTAGACCAGCTGCAGCGCGCCGTTCTGCGCCACCGACGGATCCTCCTTGAAGGCGATCAGCGGGTCTTGGTCCTCGGTGACGTCGAACGTCCAGCGCCCCATGGTCGAGAACGCCGTGGCGAGCGCCACCGCGCCGCTTTCCTCGAGCGTGAAGACGAATTCGCGCGGGCCGTCGGCCGGCGGCGGCGCGGCTTCGGCAACCTTTGTGGCCTCACTCGGCTCGCCGGCCGCCGCGTCTGCGGCATCGGCCTCGTCCTCGTCCATTTCCGCGCCCACCGGCGGGACCGTCACCGCCTTGGCGCCGTCCCGCGCCGGGGTGAAGCTGAGGTCGGCGGCGGTGGCGTCGGAGATCCGCACCGACAGCACGCTGCCCTCCGGCACGACCACCGGGCCGTCACGCGCCGGCCCCGCCTCGGTCAGGAACACCGGCGCCTTGCCGGTATAGGTCGGCGGCGTCACCCAGGCATCGACCCGCGCTGTCACCGCGCCGGGCACGTCGAGCGCCCCGAACGCGTCGACCACCCGGCCGCCGCCCGGCCCGAACGAGAAGGCGAAGGCGGTAACGAACAGCAGCGCCACCATCGCGCGCAGGCCGAACGGGTCGAGCCGCTCGGTCCGGGTGCGCGGCGAGCCGCCGCTGAGATGGCGCAGCTGCGCCGCCATGCGCCGCTGGTGCTCGCGCCACAGCGCCAGCGCGAACGGATCGGCGGTCGCGGCATGGTCGTCCTGGGTGCGCAGCGGCTGGTGCTGCAGCCGGCTGACCAGCTCGATGCGGGCGTCGACCTCCGCCGCGCCCGGCCAGCGCAGATGGCGGCTGTGCCACAGCGCGAACAGCGCCAGCCCGGCGAGCAGCGCCAGCACCCCGACGCGCGCGGCAAACGGCATCGCGGCAAACAGGCCGAACCAGGAGAGGGTGAGGAACAAGGCGACGAGGCAGGCGAAGGCCACCACCAGCGGCCAGGCGCGCTCGACGACGAGCGCCGCGGCCGAGAGCTTGCGCGTCAAGGCGAGACGCCCGGGCCGCGGGAAGTCCTTGCGCCGGTCGTCCTGCGTCATGGCCAGCTCTCGTTCCTCGTAAGACCTGAGAACCTTAACCGTTTTTACGGCGAAGACGAGGCGGGTGACGCATCTGTGAACCCCGCCGACGCGCCGCTCACGCGGTGTCGTCGAGCCAGGGCGGGAGGCGGTCGAGGGCGATCAGCTCGTCGATCGTCTGGCGCGGCCGCACCGCAAAGAAATCGTCGTCCCGGACCAGCACCTCGGCGATCAGCGGTCGGGAATTGTAGGTGCCCGACTGCACCGCCCCGTAGGCGCCGGCCGAGGAGAGATAGACGAGGTCGCCGGCCTTCACCCGCGGCAGGTCGCGGTCGCGCGCGAAGAAGTCGCCGCTCTCGCACACCGGGCCGACCACGTCGGCGACCATGCGCGCGCCGTCCGGCTGCTCGATCACCGGGTGGATGTCGTGCCAGGCGTCGTAGAGCGTCGGGCGCACCAAATCGTTCATCGCCGCGTCGACGATGACGAAGACCTTGTCGCCGGCCTCCTTCACGTAGAGCACCCGGGTCACCAGGATGCCGGCATTGGCGGCGATCAGCCGGCCCGGCTCGAACACCACCTGGCAGCCGAGGTCGCGCACGTGGCGCTTGACGATCTCGGCATAGGCGGTCGGCTCCGGCGGCGGCGCGTTGTCGCGGCGGTAGGGCACGCCCAGCCCGCCGCCGAGATCGACATGGCTGATGGTGTGGCCGGCGCCCCGCAGCTGCCGCACCAGCCCGGCCAGCCGCTCGAAGGCCTGGTCGAACGGCTCGAGGTCGATGATCTGGCTGCCGATATGCATGTCGATGCCGCACACCGCGATGCCCGGCAGCGCCCGCGCCCGGTCGTAGATGCCGAGCGCGTCGTCGAAGGCGATGCCGAACTTGTCGGACTTCTTGCCGGTGGAGATCTTGGCGTGGGTGCGCGCGTCGACGTCCGGGTTGATCCGGAAGGACACCGGCGCGGTCAGGCCGGCGGCCTCGGCGCGGGCGGCGATCACTTCCAGCTCGGGCTCGGACTCGACGTTGAAGCAGAAGATGCCGGCGGCGAGCGCCAGGTCGATCTCCGGGATCGTCTTGCCGACGCCCGAGAACATGATCTTCTCGGGCGCGATGCCGGCGCGCAGCGCCCGCAGCAGCTCGCCGCCCGAGACGACGTCGGCGCCGGCGCCGAGCCGCGCCAGCGTCGCCAGCACCGCCTGGTTTGAGTTCGCCTTCATGGCGTAGCAGACCAGCGCGTCGATGTCGGCGAAGGCCCGGCTGAACACCTCGTAGTGGCGGGTCAAGGTCGCGGAGGAATAGCAGTAGAACGGCGTGCCGACGTCGTGCGCGATGCGCTCCACGGGCACGCCCTCGGCGTGGAGGGCGCCGTCCCTGATCTCGAAATGATTCATGTCGCCACGGATATGCGGGAGGCTGGAGGGCCGGCGGCGCTCAGTTCAGCAGCGGGTCGAGGATGAAGCTGGAGCCGGCGGAAGCCGGGTTGCGGGTGACCTCGGCGGCGCTGACGATATTGTCGTCCTGGACGGCCGAGATGCGCTGGCTGCTGACGGTGGAGGCGCTGCTGCCGCTGCCGAGGATCGTCCGGCCGGTGCCGGCGCCGGCCTCGCCGTCGGTGACGACGACCGGTTCGCCCTCGGATGCCGGGGCCACGGGCATGTTCTTCACGCCGCAGCCGCCAAGCAGCGCCGCGCCCGCCATGACCACGGCGACTGCCGTCGCCCGCCTCGATCGATCCGTCATGTCGCCCATGCCCGCGCTGTCCGCTGCCGATTGTGGAGCCACCGCCGTGATAGCCGTTCCCGCCGAAGAAATCACCACCCGGGCGCGACTATCGCGCCGTCTTGCCGAGACGCCCGCGCCAGTAGGCGATCTGCGCCCGGACATTGTCGGGCGCGGTGCCGCCGAAACTGGTGCGGCTTTCCACCGAGGCATCGACGCCGAGCACCGAATAGACGTCCCGGGTGATGCGCGGGTCGATGGCGTGGAGCGCCTCGAACGGCAGCGCCTCCAGCCCGACGCCCTGCGCCTCGGCCGTCGCCACCGCCCGGCCGGTGACGTGATGCGCCTCGCGGAACGGCAGGCCGGCCTCGCGCACCAGCCAGTCGGCAAGGTCGGTGGCCGTCGCATAGCCGTGGCCGGCGGCGCGGCGCATCGCCTCGACGTTCACCGTCATGTCGCGGACCATGCCGGTCGCCGCCGCCAGCGCCAGCGACAGCGAGTCGATCGCGTCGAAGACCTGTTCCTTGTCCTCCTGCATGTCCTTCGAATAGGTCAGCGGCAGGCCCTTCATCACCGTCAGCAGCGAGATCAGCGCGCCGTTGATGCGGCCGGGCTTCGCCCGCACCAGCTCCGCCGCGTCCGGGTTGCGCTTCTGCGGCATGATCGAGGAGCCGGTGGAGAACGCGTCGGACAGCCGGATGAAGCCGAATTGCGGCGTCGACCAGATGACGATCTCCTCGGCGAGCCGCGACAGATGGGTCGCACAGATCGCCGCGATCGACAGGAATTCCAGCGCGAAGTCGCGGTCCGAGACCGAATCCAGCGAGTTGCGCGTCGGCTCGCGGAAGCCGAGCGCCGCCGCCGTCGCGTGGCGGTCGATGGGAAACCCGGTGCCGGCGAGCGCCGCCGCGCCGAGCGGACATTCGTCCATCCGCTCCAGCGCGTCGCGGCAGCGCGACAGGTCGCGCGAGGCCATCTCGACATAGGCGAGGCAGTGATGGCCGAAGGTCACCGGCTGCGCCACCTGCAGATGCGTGAAGCCCGGCATCACCGTGCCGGCATGCGCGTCGGCCTTGTCGAGCAGCGCCGCGATGAAGGCTTCCAGCGCTTCGGCCAGCGAGGCCAGCGCCGACTTCACGTGCAGGCGGAAATCCACCGCCACCTGGTCGTTGCGCGAGCGCGCCGTGTGCAGCCGCCCGGCGGCGGGCCCGATCAGTTCGGCGAGCCGCGCCTCGACATTCATGTGGATGTCCTCGCGCTGCCGCGAGAAGGCGAATTTCCCGTCGGCGATCTCGCCCCGGATCGTCTCCAGCCCGTCGCGGATCAGCGCCGCATCCTCGGCCGTGATGATCTTCTGCGCGCCCAGCATCGCCGCATGGGCTTTCGAACCGTCGATATCCTCGCCATATAGACGCTTGTCGAAATCGATCGACGCGTTGATCTCCTCCATGATCGCGGCGGGCCCCGAGGCGAAACGACCGCCCCACATCTCGTTGCTGATCTTATCGCTCATGGAATCCCGAAAGGCTCTCGACGACATGTCCGACGAAACACCGAAGGCTTCGAACGGGCGGCGGCTGGGTCTCGTCGCGGCAGTGGCGCTGTTGTGCGGCGTCGCGGCGGGGGGAGCCGTCCTATACGTGAGCGAAACCCGGTCTGGCAACGAAGTCGCGGCGAACTGCCCGCTGGACGAGACGCTGTCGGCCGCGCTCGACGCCAACGCCCGCGGCGAGGTCGCGGCGGTGCAGCCGCTCGATACGCCCTTCGACGTCTCCGCCATCGCCTTCAAGGACGGTGACGGCAACGCGGCGAGCCTCGCCGACTTCGCCGGCACCACCCTCCTGGTCAATCTCTGGGCCACCTGGTGCGGCCCCTGCCGCGAGGAGATGCCGGCCCTCGACGCGCTGGAGCGCGACGAAGGCGGCGAGGACTTCGCCGTCGTGCCGATCAATGTCGACATGGGCGACCCGCAGAAGCCGAAGGATTTCTACACCGAGACCGGCCTGACCGCCCTGCCCTTCTTCCGCGACGAGACGATGGGCGTGTTCAACGACCTCAAGGGCCAGGGCGTCGCCTTCGGCCTGCCGATCTCCCTCCTCGTCGGCCCCGACGGCTGCGCCCGCGCCGCCATCAACGGCCCCGCCGCCTGGGCGAGCCCGGATGCCGTGCGGCTGCTCGACGTGGTGCGGGAGAGCGAGGCGGGGGCGTGATCAGCACAGCGCACACCAAGAGCGGCTCAAAATTCAAGAATAATATACTTCATATTACAGCTCGAAGTTGCAAAGAAGAAAATATAAATTGACGCACCAAACCGTTGAGGTAGGTTGATTATGTGCAACGGGAGAAACCGCAATGGCAGACCAAGCAGCGATCGTTCATATCGGCGAAAACTCCCCTGAAGAGGTCTCCTACAAGCTATTGCAGATGATAGCTGGCACCGAAAAGATGGTCTTCTTCCCCAACGCTACTGACGGTAGGCGGCACGCCGATCGAAAGTGGATCTTAGACACGTACGCAGAATGCCTTTATGCGGTCAGAGGATATCGAGACCTTCCAAAAAATTGAAGGGCCGAGGCGCGTACTTAACTGGGTTGCGCTTGTGTTACGAAGCCTCAGTCTGATTGCTCGGATCGAAGCTCTATCATCGTTACATCCGAAAGGATCCCTGCTCCCTAGCCGGACTTGCGCTGCCCTATTTCCGCGACGAGACGAAGGCATCTTCAACGAGATCAAGGGACAGGGCGTCGCCGTCGGACTGCAGGTCTCCTTGGAATGGGGTGCGCGGGTATGACCAGTATGTTAGCACCCTAAAAATGATCATCCCATACCGCTCTGGCTCCACAGGTCTCCAATGAAATCTAATGACATAGATGAAACCATCAAATTCCATAATATAAAGAGCAACTTGTTTAGGGTAGCTCATGTCGACGGAGCGCTAGGAGGGATGACTCCAGGCGGTTTCGTCCACGCCTGTGTTTATAGCGAACGTCCAGCTATCCCCCGAGAGGTAGAATATGCTATTTCGGAGGATGGCAACTTAGGTAAGGTTGTCAATGAAGATTCACGAGGAGGAATAGTACGGGAACTGGAGATCGATCTAGTTTTTTCCAGAACCGTAGCTGAAAGTCTTAGAGACTGGTTAAGTAAAGTTTTAGATAACGCTGCCGCTGCGGAGGCCAGGGAGAACGATAATGTATCTGGTTCATAGTAATCCAGTAGGGTTATATCGACCAGCCGAGGAAGTCCTCATACAAAAGGAGACACGCCAGCGCGCTTCTCCACCTACATACTGGACGCAAGCTGATATTAGGCGCCGAAAAAGAGAGCGGATCACTAGGGTGCCGACTCCAAAGTACGATCCAAAGCTTTTTCGTATTGTTTATAAAGAAATATTGAGAAAAGAGGTCTTCTCTTTAGTTCGCGATCTAAAGGAAGAGACAAAATACCATTCCTCCTTGTCATTGATAACGAGGAATAGTAATTTCTCGTGTCTACAAAAGATGGGGAAGCGCGTGAGTCCAATCCTTATAGAGCTTCTCATGAAAGGCGAGACGTCTCCTTTTATATTTCCTTTGCTTAAGCGCATTAACCAATCTGATCCCGTTCCAGTTGAATCTAGAGGTCGCGTTAATGAGATGGCTCAAGCTTGGGTGGCATGGGCAAAGGGTAAAGGCGTCGTGAAGAATGAAATCTTGGTTTCCGAATCAGACGCCTCATAATTGGAAAGCTGAAAGCGACTCCACAAATGAATATAATTGCATTGCATGGGCGGCTTGCGACACACACCACGTAATATGGCCAGATGTAGACCAGACAATGTCCTGGCCGCACGATCTGAGACGAGAAGACACGGTCGAATCGTTTATTCTTTTCTTTGAGATGATCGGATTTATTATATGTGACGGAGAACACTTTGAGCGTGGCTTCACTAAAATAGCGATTTACTGCAAGGATGAACTTCCGACGCATGTTGCCAGGCAGCGAAGTGATGGTCGGTGGACGAGCAAATTTGGGCCTAGCGTCGATGCGAGTCATACTACGCCATTTGTCATCGCAGGCGAATGCTATGGCTCAGTTGTAAAAGTCATGAAGCGATCAAATTCCTTGGGACCTATAACGTTGCCGCCACTGCATCCAGGGCGGGCAAAGCTCATCAGCACAAGTGGATCAACTCTTCTGCCCTAGGAACTTAGGTGCGCGCCGTGGGAAGCAAGCTTCATCTTTGTGAGTTGCCTCATCGCAAATACCGCATTGAGCAAGCGACCAATTGGCACGCTGGGGCCGCCCTCGTGCCTAGAATGGCTGACGGAGGCAGGGCGCAGACCCTTCGCTGGTAGACGGCCCCGCGGCCGATAACAGACGCGCGCATCCAAAGATGCCAATCGCAGTTCCTGAGCAGCCGCCCCTCCTACCGTGTCGGGACCGGCGTCTCGCCGCGATAGTCGTAGAAGCCGCGGCCGGTCTTGCGGCCGAGCCAGCCGGCCTCGACATATTTCACCAGCAGCGGGCACGGCCGGTACTTGGAATCGGCCAGCCCGTCATGCAGCACCTGCATGATCGACAGGCAGGTATCGAGGCCGATGAAGTCGGCGAGCTGCAGCGGGCCCATCGGGTGGTTGGCGCCGAGCTTCATCGCCGTGTCGATCGATTCCACCGAGCCGACGCCCTCGTAGAGCACGTAGATCGCCTCGTTGATCATCGGCAGCAGGATGCGGTTGACGATGAAGGCCGGAAAATCCTCCGACACGGTGATGGTCTTCTCCAGCGAGGCGATGAAGCCGCGCGCCGCCTCGAAGGTGGCGTCGCCGGTGGCGATGCCGCGCACCAGCTCGACCAGCATCATCACCGGCACCGGGTTCATGAAGTGGATGCCCATGAACCGCTCGGGCCGGTCGGTCGCCGCCGCGAGCCGGGTGATCGAGATCGACGAGGTGTTGGTGGCCAGAATCGTCTCGGGGGAGAGATGCGGGCAGATCTCGCGGTAGATCTTGCGCTTGACCGTCTCGTCCTCGGTCGCCGCCTCGATGACGAGGTCGAGGCCGCCGAGCCCCGCCGGGTCGGTCGTCGTCGTCACGCGGGCGAACGCCGCGTCGCGCTCCGCCGCGGTGATCTTCTGCGAGGCGAGCTTGCGCTCCAGCGAGGCGTCGAGCCGCTTCAGCCCCTCCTGCAGCCGCTCCTCGGAAATGTCGTAGAGCGTCACCGCGTGGCCGGCGAGCGCCGTGACATGGGCGATCCCCGCGCCCATCTGCCCGGCGCCGACGATGCCGATTGTCTCGATGCCCTTGTCCATCCGCAATTCCCGTTCTCGGCGCCCCGGCGCCAACCTATCGGGGCGCCGGAACCCCGTCAAAGCCGCGTCAGAGCTTGTCCTTCAGCTCCGGCAGGATCTGGAACAGGTCGCCGACCAGGCCGTAGTCGGAGACCTGGAAGATCGGCGCCTCCTCGTCCTTGTTGATCGCCACGATCACCTTGGAATCCTTCATGCCGGCGAGGTGCTGGATGGCGCCGGAGATGCCGACGGCGATGTAGAGGTCGGGCGCCACCACCTTGCCGGTCTGGCCGACCTGCCAGTCGTTCGGCGCGTAGCCGGCGTCCACCGCGGCGCGCGAGGCGCCGATCGCCGCGCCCAGCTTGTCGGCGAGCGGCAGGAGATATTCCTCGAACTTCTCCTTCGAGCCGAGCGCCCGCCCGCCCGACAGGATGATCTTGGCGCTGGTCAGCTCCGGCCGCTCGCTGTGCGCGAGTCTGTCCTCGACGAAGCGCGACAGGCCGGGATCGCCCGCCGCCGCCACCGTCTCGACCGGCGCCGAGCCGCCCTCGCCCGCCGCCTGGAACGCCGAGGTGCGCACCGTGATCACCTTCTTGGCGTCGCGCGACTTCACCGTCTGCATGGCGTTGCCGGCATAGATCGGCCGCACGAACGTATCCGGCCCCTCGACCGCCGTCACGTCCGAGACCTGCATCACGTCGAGCAGCGCGGCGATGCGCGGCGCGACGTTCTTGCCGCCGGTGGTCGCCGGCACGACGATGGCGTCGTAGCCGCCGGCGAGCCCCACCACGAGGTCCGCCAGCGGCTCGGCGAGGCCGTTCGCGTAAACCTCGGCGTCGGCATGCAGCACCTTGGCGACGCCGGCGAGCTTGGCGGCGGCCTCCGCCACGGCGGCCGAGCCCGAGCCCGCGACGAGCACGTGCACGTCCCCGCCCAGCTGGCTAGCGGCGGTCAGCGTCTTGGCCGTCTGGTCCGACAGGACCGCATTGTCGTGTTCGGCGATGAGAAGCGTGGTCATCGGATGATCTCCTGGAAGGGCGCTCAGAGCAGGCCGGCTTCGTTCTTCAGCTTGTCGATCAGCTCGTCGACGCTCGCCACCTTGATGCCGGCGTCACGGCCCTTCGGCTCGGCCGTCCGGACGATCTCCAGCCGCGGCGCGATGTCGACGCCGTAGCCTTCCGGCGTTTTCTCCTCGAGCGGCTTCTTCTTCGCCTTCATGATGTTCGGCAGCGAGGCGTAGCGCGGCTCGTTGAGCCTGAGATCCGTGGTCACGATCGCCGGCAGCGAGAGGTCCACCACCTGCAGCCCGCCGTCCACCTCGCGCGTCACCACCGCGCGGCCGTCGGCGATCTCTATTCTGTTGGCGAAGGTGCCCTGGCTCCAGCCGAGCAGCGCCGCCAGCATCTGGCCGGTCTGGTTGCAGTCGTCGTCGATCGCCTGCTTGCCGACGATGACGAGGTCGGGCTTTTCCTCCTCGACCACGCCTTTCAGGATCTTCGCCACGGCGAGCGGCTCGGTCGGCTGGTCGGTCTTGACCAGAATGCCGCGGTCGGCGCCCATCGCCAAGGCCGTGCGGATCGTCTCCTGCGCCTGTTGCGGGCCGACGGAGACGGCGACGATCTCGCTCACCGTGCCGGCTTCCTTCAGCCTTATCGCCGCCTCGACGGCGATCTCGTCGAACGGGTTCATGCTCATCTTGACGTTGGCGAGGTCGACGCCCGTGCCGTCCGGCTTGACCCGGATCTTGACGTTGTAGTCGACCACGCGCTTGACGGCGACGAGGACCTTCATGGGTACGCTCTCCCTTGCTCGCCCCGCCGCTCGGGCGGGTCGCGTCGGCCGGGCGCGAACGCCGCGGCCGCGGCCTGATATCTGCCCGACGCGATATCGGATTCTTACGTAATCGTCAAAGCGGCGTGCCGGTCTGCGGGCTTAGTGACGCCCCGGCCCGCATCTTTCAAGCCCCGCCGCCGCGGCCCAGGGGCACCTACCCCGCCGGCCCGCCCCCGAAGCCGCGCCCTGCGCCGCCCGCCCGGCACCGCCGACCGGCGTCCCGGCCCGCCGCGCCCTAGCGGCTCTGCCCCGGCACCCAGAGCACGTCCGCCCGCCCGTCGTCATTGGCGATGCGCGAGGCGACGAACAGATGGTCCGACAGCCGGTTGACATAGGCGAGCGCCACGGCCTCGACGGTCTCGACCCGCCCCAGCGCCACCATCAGCCGCTCGGCCCGCCGCGCCACGGTCCGCGCCAGGTGCAGATGCGCCGCCGCCGCCGAGCCCGCCGGCAGCACGAAACTCTTCAGCGGCTCCAGCCGCTCGTTCATCGCGTCGATCTCGCGCTCCAGCCGCTCGACCTGCGAGGCAATGATCTTCAGCGGCTCGTAGCCGAGCGGCTCGCCGGTCAGCGGCGTCGCCAGCTCCGCGCCGAGATCGAACAATTCGTTCTGGATCCGCGCCAGCATCGCGTCGAGCGCCGCGTCGGCGGAGAGGCGCGCCAGCCCGATCACCGCGTTCAGCTCGTCCACCGTGCCGTAGGTCTCGACCCGAAGATCCGACTTCAGCCGCCGCTCGCCATTGCCGAGCCCGGTCTCCCCGGCATCGCCGGTGCGCGTGTAGATCCTGTTGAGCTTGACCATGCTGTCTCCGGTTTTCCGGCGACGTAGGGCGCGGGACGGGGGGAGACAGGGGGCGGTCAGTGCCCATCTGCGTTATCGGGCTTGCCTCACTAGTCGCTTGAAGCGGGCACAGCCGATCCGCCAGTAAATGGCCGGCTATCGCTCGCCAATAATTCTTGCCTCGGGAAGAGAGACGAGGTATCTTGTTGTTCGCAACAAGATCGTGAGCTAATTTGTGACTATTCTTTATACCCCCGGTCAGTTGCGCAGCGCGATATCGATTGCTCCGGAAACCTATCGCCACTGGAAGAAGGCACTCAGTCCGCTGCGACGAGGACGTGGCCACAGTCCTTGCTTTACTTCAGGCGACCTGGTCGCCGTTGCGGTGATTCGGGAGCTTGCAGTCGAAATGGCGGTTCGCGTCGGCGCCCTGGCGCCTATCGCCGTACCGCTGTTCGCGCTGTGTAACCAATCGCCGTGGCCCGCACTTGAACGCACGAAGCTGATTGTCGATCTCCACGCAGGGCAATTGCGGCTTCGGACGGAGCTCGCCGAGACTACAAGCGAGCGGCCAACGATCACTATCCCACTGCGGTCCATCGTCTCTAGGCTTCGCGAGCAGCTCCTTGCTGCTAGCGACTCAGAGAAGCAGGCGTCGCTGCGCTTCCCACCCATTCCAGTTGGCACTGCGACCGCGGCCGCAGGCGGAGCCCGGTCGTGAACGCGGTCGAGTGCATCGCGCAAGCGGCTCGCGACATCGGCTATCGCGCGGAGGCAGTCGTGCTTGACTATGCCTTCGCGGATGTGTTGAGCGACGCCAATACGACGCGGACTGTCCAACTCGCTGCCTTTACGCGCACGCCGCCTTCTTACCGGTCCGCCGCACTCGCCGTCGTCAATAGCAGAGGCCACCGCGCTATCGATCTCGTGAAACAGCATCGTGCCTTAGGGGCACCTCTGCTGTTCGTTATCGAGCACGACGACGTTACCGTCTGGGAGGTGCGAAGCGACGCGCCACCACGCGCGATCGAAAAGGTTACGGTCACTGATATCGCCGAGCTATTCGGGCGCAATCAGGCGAATTGGCATCCCGACGCTATTCACCGGGCAAAATCGATCGGTGCTTCGGGAACGGGATATCAGCTCGATTTTGTCGACGTAGGTCTTCTGCCCACGATCGAAAGCGAAATTCATCTCAAGCTGGATCGTCTTCTAGTCGAAACCCTCGATCGGGTACGCCAGGCGCCGAGCGGCGACCGCCTCGACGCGCGCACATTGTTTCGCGTCGTTTTCCGCTTGCTGGCGGCTAAGGTTCTGCAGGACCGTCGCCACCCCTATGCCGATGGTTGGGATGCGAATGATCTGGGATCGGTGCTGGCGGGCATCGAGAGCTATTATGCGCTCGCGCCAATCGCAGGCCAAGCGAACACTGCGCTGCCGCGAATCTTCGATGCGGCATGGCGGCATTTGCAAGGCGGCATCAGCTTTTCCAACATCTCGTCAGACGACCTTGCTTTCGTCTACGAGAACACGCTGATCACGCCGGAAACGCGGAAGCTGTTCGGGACCCACAGCACGCCGCGCCAAGTCGCCGAGTATGTGGTCCAGCGGCTCGAGCTCCACAGGCATAAGCCTGAAGATCTAAGGATTTATGAGCCGTTCGCGGGCGCCGGAGTTTTTCTCGTCTCGGTGCTGCGCCACCTGCGCGACCTTTTGCCGGTAGAGTGGTCGGATCAGGAACGGCACGACTTTCTAATCGGCCATATTTCAGGCGATGAGGTTGATCCTTTCGCCTGCGAAGTCGCGACATTGTCGCTGATCCTTGCCGACTATCCCAATCACAATGGCTGGCACGTGAAGGAGGCCGACCTCTTCGCCGATGGCGTGCTGGCGCAGCGGATCGGGGAGAGCAACGTGATCGTTTGCAATCCACCCTTCGAAGCCTTTAGTGCCGCCGACAAGGGGCGCTACGCAGTCGCCCGGGAAACGCACTCCAAGGCGATCGCGGCGCTGAGCGCGGCAATCGACGGCAAGCCTCTCGCCTTGGGTTTTGTCCTTCCGCGATCATTCATCTTGGAGCGTCAATTCGCTGAACAGCGTCGCAGGATCGAAAATCTCTACAGCACCGTCGAAATCCTTAAACTTCCCGACGGTATTTTCGGCGCATCGGATGTCGAGACCTCTGCCGTTATTGCCCGCGATCTGCGTGGGTCCGATGCCGGGACGATAGCCCTGCGTTCAAGCGAGGTGGCAGAGCGTGACCGCTCGGCCTTCCTGAAGACGGGGAGGGCTACGGTCCATCGCGAGCTTGTACGAGCTATCGACAAGCAACCTGAGGGCCAACTGTGGATACCGCCGCTCAATGATTTGTGGGACTATCTGGAAGATTATCCGAACCTGGCGTCGGTTCTGAAGCCGAGCCGGGGGCTGGAATGGACTTATCATCAAGACCAAGCAACGAGTGAGAACGAAAAGCCGGGGTACCGGTTAGGCTACGCAAATGCGCGCCATCTTCAGCAATATAACCAGCCACGGCCCCTATGGCTCGATTTCCGATCTGACCATCTTCGCAGGGGCGCCGCGCACGACTGGATGCACCCCAAGCTTGTGGCAAGCGCAACCCGGCTAAGCCGCGGCGCTTGGTGTATCGGGGCTTTCGTCGATACAGCCGGCCTCCTGTGCTCACAGCAATTTTTTGGATTGTGGCCAAAGAGAGCGCTCGCGGAGCAAGAACTTGCGGCCTTGGGCGGTGTCCTCAACGGTCCAGTTGCAAACGCCTATTTAGCGATCAACTCGCCCAAGGATCGATTTCGAACGTCCGTGGTAGGAAGTGTCCCGATCCCAGCATTGCTGCCCGCAAAGCTGACAGACCTGGTCGGCAGCTATTTGGAGCTGCTGCGCAATCCGTTGATCTTGGGAGACGTCGATACGCGGCTTGCCGGCCTATTATCGCAGATTGATGCCGCCGTTCTGGAAGCATACGATCTGCCGTTGCGTCTTGAGCGGCAGTTACTGGCCTTCTTCGAAGGGTCCGAGCGGCCAGTTGCTCACCCCTGGACGCACTGGAATGCCGCATATCCCATGCCGGGCCTGAGCCTGGCCGAACGACTGTCAGGCCGGTTCAATGCCGGAGGGGATTGGGTAGGCAAGATATTTAAGCCTCTACCCAAAGAGCAGGCCTTGCTTCTCCGCGATTATGTGGCTTGAAGCGATGAATGCATACCTTCTCGATACGACGGTCCTGTCGATCTACCTTGATCCGACGCACCCTCACCATGCTGAGAAAGGTCAGTCCCTTGCAGCGTTACCCCCGGAAAGTCCCCGGTTCATTTCCGCGGTCGCCTTGGCTGAACTCGGTTTCGGGACGAAGCTCGCCGCCGTGATCGGCAAAGGCAATCTGCCGGCGCTTGAGGCGATGATCGTCCAAGCGCGTTCACATGCGGTGCTAGATATCACCCATCACACTGCTGCCGTATATGCAGAAGTAAAGGCGCGCATTGCGCAGAAATATCTAGCGAAAATGCTGCGCAAAGACCGTCCAAAGTATATCGAGGAGTGGGTCGACAAGGCGACGGGCCAAAAGCTCGGTATTGACGAGAACGATCTCTGGATGTGCGCCCAAGCCAAGGAACGCGATTTGGTCTTTGTCACTGCCGACGGCCGCATGAAGCGCATCCCGGACGCCGACCCGGATATCCGAATGCTTACGATATAAGGCGCCGCGCATAAGCAGCCTTTACTCAGATTGAGGAGTATCGTCTGCTGCTCGAGTACTGACGTGAGGGCGGAAAGCAGCATCCTAGCGGCTCTAAAGCCGTCGGTACGGCAGTCCCAGTCGGTGCTTCCCCGGGCAGAGCCGCTGTGAGAGTGAAAGCGGAGGTCACACCGCGCTAATAACTCGGAGGTTTACGGCAGTTGTGCTGGCTTTCCACTCTATGATGCCAGACCGCTTTCGACCCAGCCAAAAAACTTATCCCCACCTCCCACACCCCCCGCATACTCCCCTCACCGCCGGCCCGCGAAACGGGCGCGAATGATCACCGGGATCGTTCGGGGGCCGGCGGGCGGCGGCCGCGACGGGGCTTCTTCCGGAGAAGCTCTGGCCCGGACCGCCCTTCGAGCCGCCGGACCGTCCTCCACTACGAGAGGGCTGCGGATCGGTCCGCTTGAGCGCCCTCGGGCGCGAAGAGCCGGCCACACGCGAACCGCCTCCGGGCGGGTCACGTGGCGAGGGGAGGGTCAAACGCCGCGCGGGATGCCGGAGGCGAACCGCATGACGCAGAATACGTCGCAGGGTTGGCCTGCGGCATCCCGCAGCCCGTTTCGTCGGAGACGAAACGGCCAGGGGCCCGTCAGTGAGCGGCGTCGCCGCGACACTTAAGGACGGGACAGAGACTCGCTGCCCCGCCCCCTCGCTGCGCTCGTCGCTGGCGGGGACCCCGAAGCATGGGCCGAATTACCGCGCCAGCAGCAGCACGCCGACGATGAGGATCACCGCGACGCCCTGCAGCATGACGCGGGCGCGCATCAGTTTCTGCGAGCGGTTGCCGTCGCCGTTGCGCATCATGTTGAACAGCCCGGCGAGCAGCACGCCGGCGGTGGCGATCATCACGAGGAGGGCGAGATAGGTGAGGAAATCGGACATGCCGGCCTTTCGGCGGTTGCGATGGTAAGGGCTTCATATAGGCAGCCGCCGCCGCGGCGCGAGCCGCAGCGCCGGCGGGAGGCGATCGGCCGCGGTCAGGGCTGCGGCGGCAGCACCTTGGGCCCCCGCTGGTGCGTCGCCGCCGCGACGCCGATCCCGGCCAGCGCGAGGCCGGCGAGCTGCACCGGCTGCAACGTCTCGCCGAACAGCAGATACGCCATCACCGCGGTGACGCCCGGCACCAGGTACATCAGCGACGCCACCCGCGACACCGCCCCCTCGCGGATCAGGTACAGCATCAGGAAGATCGCCCCGATCGACAGCACCAGCACCAGCCAGACCAGCGCGAACACCAGCTCGCCCGTCCAGTCGACCACCATCGTCTCGGTGGCGAGCGCCAGGATCAGCGTCGGCACCAGCGCGCCGAGATATTGCAGGGCGGTGCCGGTGCGCAGATCCACCCCGCCGACGAAGCGCTTCTGCCAGACCGAGCCGACCGAGATGGCGATCGCCGACAGGAACACCGGCGCCAGCGTCTGGAACCCGTACGCCCCGGCGCCGCCGAGCTTCGGCAGGATCACCAGCGCGACGCCCGCGAGCCCCAGCGCCAGGCCCAGATAATGGCGCGGCCGGACCTTCTCGCCGAGGAAGCTGGCGGCGAGGATCGTCGTCAGGATCGGCTGCAGCCCGACGATCAGCGCCGCGATCCCGGCATTCAGCCCGTGCCGCACCGCATAGAACACCCCGCCGAGATAGACCCCGTGGATCAGGCTGCCGGCGATCATCGCATGGCTCGCCGGCCGCCATCTCGGCCACGGCGCCGACGTCATCACCGCCAGCGCCCCGAGCAGCGCCAGCGCCAAAGCGTAGCGCATGGCCAGGAACGTGAACGGCTCGGCATGCGGCATCGCATAGCGCGCGCCGATGAAGCCGGTCGACCAGAGCAGCACGAACAGGGCGGGGAAGAAGACGAGAAGCCGTTTCAAGGTAGGCGCTTTCGCGGGCAGCGCTTCGGGTGCGCCGTGACGGGACCGGCCGGACGGCCGACGGCGTCCCGATAGCAGGCCGCGGGCTGCGCCGGAACCCGCCGCGCCGGCTTTCCTGCCCGACGTCATGGCCGCCCGCCGATTTGCGCTTCGCCCGGCCGGGGTCTATCGACGGAGACCCCTCGCCGGCCGGCCCCCCGCATGCAGACCATCCTCAACGTCATCGTCCCGATCTTCAGCCTGATCGCCATCGGCTTCCTGATGGCGAAGGCGAAGCTCCTTCCGGTCGCCACCGGCGACGCCCTCGCCCGCTTCGTCTTCGTCGTCGCCGTGCCGGTGCTGTTGTTCCGAACGCTCGCCACCGCCGAGTTCGGCGCCGCCAACCCGTTCCTGCTCTGGCTCGCCTATTTCGGCGCCGTCGCCCTCACCTGGACCGCCGGCACTTGGCTGGTGCGCCGCTTCACCCCGTCCGACCACCGCCGCGGCGTCATCGCCGGCATCTCGGCGAGCTTCGCCAACACCGTCTTCGTCGCGATTCCCGCCCTGCAGCGCGCCTATGGCGACGCCGGCCTCGAGCCGCTGCTCCTGATCCTGTCGATCCACCTGCCGGTGATGATGATCGCCTCGTCGCTGCTGATCGAGCGGGCCGCTCTGCTCGACGCCCGCGCCACCGGCGCTGCCGGCGCCTCGGCCTCGATCGGCCGCACCCTCGCCCGCGTCGCGAAGAACCTCGCCACCAACGCCCTGGTCATCGGCATCCTCGCCGGCGGTCTCTGGCGGCTGACCGGCCTGCCGCTCGAGGTCCATCTCGACGAGGTCGCCCGGCTGCTCGCCGGCACCGCCGGGCCGCTGGCGCTGTTCTCGCTCGGCATGTCGCTAACCCGCTACGGCCTGCGCGGCGACCTACTGTCGTCGGCGATCGTCTCGACCCTGTCCCTGCTGGTCATGCCGGCCATCGTCTACGTCGCGGGCACGCTGCTCGGCCTGCCGCCGCTCTGGCTGAAGGGCGCGGTCCTCACCGCCGCCTCGCCGGTCGGCGTCAACGCCTATCTGCTGGCGGTGCATTTCGGCTCCGGCGAACGCCTCGCCGCCACCACCATCCTGGTCTCGACGGTGCTGTCGGTGCTCAGCCTCAGCCTCTGGCTGATCGTCCTCGGCTGAAGCTCTCCGGCGCCAGGCGGCCAGCGAGCCCGACCATCCGCCTGATGTCCTCGGCGCCGAGCCCCGCCTCCCGCAGCGCCCGGATCGAGGTGTCGCGCAGGCTTTTCGAAAGCTTGCGCCCGTCCGGCCCGAGGATCAGCGCGTGATGATGATACCGCGGCGCCGGCAGGCCGAGCAGCGCCTGCAGCAGCCGGTGGACGCTGGTCGCATGGAATAGGTCGCGGCCGCGCACCACGTCGGTGACGCCCTGCAGCGCGTCGTCGACGACCACCGACAGATGGTAGCTGGTCGGCATGTCGAGCCGGGCGAGCACCACGTCGCCCCATGCCAGCGGCCGTGCCGTGATCTCGCCGCTGTCGCCGTCGGGCGACTCGCCACTCTCCTGCCAGCTCAGCGCCGGCACGCGCTCCATCGCCTTCTCCATGTCGAGCCGCCAGGCAAAGCGCTCGCCGTCGCGCATTTTGCGCTCGCGCTCGCGGGTCGACAGCCGCCGGTCGAGCCCCGGATAGACCGGCGCGCCGTCCGGATCGCGCGGCCATGGCGTGCCCTCCTCCGACTCATGCCGCTCGGCGAAAGCCCGGATCTCGCCGCGCGACATGAAGCCCGGATAGATCAGCTCCTCGTCCGCCAGCGCTTCCAGCGCCGCCGCATAGTCGGAAAAGTGCTCGGACTGCCGGCGCGGCGGGCCGTCCCAGTCGACGCCGAGGAAGAATAGATCCTCCTCGATCTGCCGCTCGAAGGCCGGCGTGCAGCGCGCCCGGTCGATGTCCTCGATGCGCAGCAGGAACGTCGCGCCCGCCTCGCGCGCCATCCGGTGGTTGACCAGCGCCGAATAGGCGTGGCCGAGATGCAGTTCGCCGTTGGGGCTGGGGGCGAACCGGAAGACCTCCGGCGTGTCGTTCATGCAGTCGGTTCCCTCGTTCCAGCCGCGCATCTAGAGTCCGATTGCGAGAGGAAAGTGACGGGAGGCGCGGCGCATGAGCATTTCGACCGAGGCCGATGTCGCCGCCGCCATCGCGGCCCTGCGCAGCGCCGACCCGCGGCTTCGCGCGGTGATCGAGCGGGCGGGCCCGGTGCCGCTGCGGCGCCGGGCGGGCGGGCTGGGCGGCCTCGCCGCGATCGTCGTCGGCCAGCAGGTGTCGCGGGCGAGCGCCGAGGCGATCCTGGCGCGGCTTGCCGGGGAGATCGACCTCGACAGCGCGCCGGCGATCCTCGCCGCCGCCGACGAGGCGTTTCGCCGCGCCGGCATGTCGCGGCCGAAGCAGCAGACGCTGCTTGCCGTCGCCCGGGCGGTGGAGGACGGCAGCCTCGACTTTAGCCGCATCGCCGCAGCGCCGGCCGAGGCCGCCATCGCCGAGCTCGTGGCGGTGCGCGGCATCGGGCCGTGGACGGCGGAATGCTACCTGCTGTTCTGCAGCGGCCACCCGGACGTGTTTCCCGCCGGCGATCTCGCCCTGCAGGTGGCGGTCGGCCACGCCTTCGCCCATGCCGGCCGTCCCGGCGCGCGGGAACTGGCGCTGCTGGCGGCGGTCTGGTCGCCGCACCGCTCGGTGGCGGCGCGGCTGTTCTGGGCGTATTATGCGGCCGTGACGCGGCGCGAGGCCATCCCCGTCGCCGACACCGCCGCGTAGACTGCGCAGAGTTTTCCACAGGCCTTTGACGCGGAGGCTTTTCCGGGTCCTGCGGCCAAGGCGCTCAATCCCCTGCGCCGCTTCGGCCCGAGGCTTCACAAAGGCGACACGATAGAGCACGATAGTCCCCGTGTTCCGACCGCCGGAGCATGCAGAGGCAAGGAGATTGGCAGGTGACGATTGCTGTCACTCACGAGTTATCCCCAGCGCTCGTCCTGAACGCCGATTTCCGGCCGCTCAGCTACTACCCTTTGTCGCTCTGGTCCTGGCAGGACTCGATCAAGGCGGTGTTCCTTGATCGCGTGACCATCCTCGCCGAATACGACCGGGCGGTCCGCAGCCCCACCTACTCGATGCGGCTGCCGTCGGTGGTCTGCCTCAAGACCTACGTGAAGCCGGCCCGGCACCCTGCCTTCACCCGCTTCAACGTCTTCCTGCGCGACCGCTTCCAGTGCCAGTACTGCGGCTCGCCGCACGAGCTGACCTTCGACCACGTCGTGCCGCGTTCCCGCGGCGGCCTGACGACATGGGAGAACGTCGTGGCTGCCTGTTCGCCGTGCAATCTGCGCAAGGGCGGGCTGATGCCGAAAGCGGCCGGGATGATCCCGCAGCAGAAGCCGTTTCAGCCGACCGTCCACGATCTGCACAACAACGGTCGGTTGTTCCCGCCCAACCATCTGCACGAAAGCTGGGTCGACTATCTCTACTGGGATTCCGAGCTCGATCCGGAGTGACCGACACGGGGCTACGCCGCCGTTGCATGCAAATACCCGCAATCCTCGCACCCCTGGCAAGGACCGGTTAATCCTGTAACACTGAACTACAGGGGACAACCGATCTGCTGCACAACCTTCAGTCGCCAAGTGGTATTGTTGCCTCAACAACCGGGGGGCACCATGCGCAAACGGCTGAAACGGTGGATTCGCGGCGACGACGTCGTTCTTCCAGTATTCGCCGAGATGATCGAGCTGATGTACGGCTCCTTCGTACCGCTCATTGCTTCGGTCGTGGGACTGCATCTGATCGCCGTCTTCGCCGGCTTCCGGACCGGCGATCCGGTGCTGGTGCTGCTCGCGATCGCCGGCTGCTGCATCGGCTATGCCCGTATCGGCATCGGGCTCGCTTACCGGCACCGCCGGCGCCGCTGGCTCGACCGGCTGGCTGCCCGGCGCTGGCAGAATCTCTATGCCCTCGGCGGCATTCCCTACTGCACCACCAACGGCATCCTGATCATCGTCGCCATGCACTCCGGCGATCCCTACGTCTTCGCCTGGTGCGGCGGCTTCCTTGTCGCCAACGCCTACGGCCTGGTGATGTACACCGCCGTACGTCCCGCCGTCGCCATGATCCAGGTCAGCCTGACCATGCTGCCGGTCACGTTCGTCTGCCTCGCCTCCGGCCGGTTCGAGCTGACCATTCTGGGCCTGAACCTGGTGCTGGCCATCGCGGCGCTGCTGATCAACCTGCGCCGCCAGTACCTGACCATTCGCGAGATGCTGGAGAGCCGGCGGTCGCTGGAGCGCTTCGCCACCACCGACCCGCTGACCGGGCTGCTCAACCGCAACTCGCTGCTGCGCCAGATCGACGATCCGGAGCGCCGTCCGGCGGGTTCGCGGGCCCTGCTGTTCATCGATCTCGACCGGTTCAAGCCGGTCAACGACGAGCACGGGCACCAGGCCGGGGACGAGCTGCTCGCGCAGCTGGCGGTCCGGCTGCGCCGCTGCATCGGCGAGCGCGACCTGCTTGCCCGCTTCGGCGGCGACGAGTTCGTCATCGTCTGCGAAAGCCGGACCGCCGAGGCCCTGACGACGGCCGAGACCCTGGCTCGTCGCATCCGCGACAGCCTCGACGAACCGTTCCGGCTGGCCAGCGCCAGCGTCATGATCGGAGCGAGCATCGGCATCGCCCGCATTCCGGGCGGCCGGGTCGATATCGACCGGCTGATCGGCGAAGCCGACGACGCCATGTATGCCGCCAAGCGGGCCCGGCGGGAGGCAGCCGCCCCGGCCGAAGGGCGCCGGCAGGAACTCGCCGCCTAGGGCCCGCTTCGCCGGGACCGCCCGGCGTGGTAGAGATCGGCGAGCCGCGCCGCCTCCGGGAGCTCCTGCCATCGTGACGGCCTCCATCCCCAGCGACACCGCGACGGGCCTTGCCTTCTACGACGCGCTGCCCCGGCTGCGCGACTTCGGCCGGCTCGCCGACCCCGCGGTCTATGCGCCGCTGCCGGCGGACTGGGTGGTCGGCGTCGCCGACATCGTGCGCTCCACCGACGCCGTCGAGAACGGCGGCTACAAGGCGGTGAACACCGTCGCGGCCGCGGTCATCGCGGCGCTGGCCAATGCGCTCGGCGGGCGCGACTTCCCCTTCGTCTTCGGCGGCGACGGCGCCGGCTTCGCGCTCCCGGCCGACGAGGCGGAGACCGGGCGCCGGACGCTTGCCGCCGTCGCCGGCTGGGCGAGCCAGGCCTTCGGCTTCGAGCTGCGCATCGCCATGGTCAGCCTTGAAGAGATCCGCGCCAATGGCCGCGACGTCCGCGTCGCCCGCTTCGCGCCGACGGGCGGTGCCGCCTACGCCATGTTCGACGGCGGCGGGCTGGCGTTCGCCGAGCGGCGCATGAAACAGGGCGCCTATCGGATCGCTCCCGCCGACGGCGACGCGGCACGGCCCGACCTGGCCGGGCTGTCCTGCCGCTTCTCGCCGATGCCGGCCAAGCGCGGGCTGGTGCTGTCGGTGATCGCGGTTCCGGCCGGCGAGCCCGGCGCGGCCTTCGCGGCGCTGGTCCACGACCTCCTGGCGTTCGCGGCGGAGGGCGGCGACGGCGCCGCCAATCCGGTGCCCGCCGGCGGGCCGCCGCAGCATTGGCCAACCGCCGGGTTTGCGATCGAAGCCCGCACCGCGGCAGCCTCGACCGGCCGGCCGCTGTGGCTGTCGCGGCTGTCGGTCGGCCTGCGCAGCCTGCTGGCCCATCTGACGTTTCGCAGCGGCCTGCGCATCGGCGACTTCGACCCCACCCGCTACAGGATCGAACTCGCCGGCAACAGCGATTTCCGCAAGTTCGACGACGGGCTGCGCATGACGCTCGACTGCACCCCGGACCTCGCCGACCGCATCACCGCGCGGCTTGCCGCGGCCGAGGCGGCGGGCATCGCGTTCGCCGGCACGCATCGTCAGGAGGCGGCGCTGATGACCTGCTTCGTGCCGGTGGCGAGCCGCAGCGACCACCTGCACTTCGTCGACGGCGCGATGGGCGGCTACGCGGCCGCGGCCGCGATGGCGTTCCGCCGCGAGGCGCGGCAGGGCTGAGACCGGCTCAGGCGAAGCGGTCGGCGCGGGCGAAGGCCGCCCGCAGCGCCACCGCCGCGAACAGTGCGGAAGCGATGGCGTTCCATCCGGCGAAGGACAGGCCGAGGAAACGGCCGGCCGCCTCGTCGCAGGCGGGCGGGCGGATGGCGTCGATCGTGGCGAGCAGGTCGCCGCCCATGAGGTCGCCGCCGGCGACCTGCGCGCAGTCGGCCGGGCCCGCCCAGAAGCCCCATTCGACGCCGGCATGCACGACGGCGAGATAGAGCGACACCAGCATGATGACGCCGATGACGAGCAGCAGAAGCCGGGTGAACCGCGCCGGCGCCCGGCCGGCGGCAGCCACGACGGCGATCAGCGCCACCGGAATCGTCACGTAGTAGGGAATCCGCTGCTGCAGGCAGAGGGCGCAGGGAATGTAGCCGCCGACATGCTCGAAGATCAGCGCCGTGCCGACGGTCGCTGCCATGCCGACGAGAAGGAAGCCGGCCGACAATGTCTGGCGGAAGCCGGTGGGTCGCTGGAACTGCTCGGTGAGTCGCATAATGGCCCGTCAGACGAGGTAGCGGACGGCCAGGAAGCCGCCGATCAGGAGCACCATGAACAGGGTGAAGAGAATGCCGAGATTCTTCTCGACGAAGCCCTGGATCGGCGCACCGTAGCGCTGCAGCAGCCAGGCCACCAGGAAGAAGCGGGCGCCGCGTCCGATCACCGAGACGACCGTGAAGGTCAGGAGGTTGAGATGCGTGGCGCCGGAGAAGATCGTCAGCACCTTGTAGGGAAACGGCGTCAGCGCCGCGAACAGCACCGCCCAGCCGCCCCAGTCGTTGTAGCGGACCGCCATCTCGTCGAAGGCGTCGGCCTTGCCGTAGAGTTCCAGGACAGGACGGCCGACGAGATCGAAGGCGAGCGCGCCGATGGCATAGCCGAGAAACGCGCCCAGCACCGAGGAGACCGTGCAGATCATCGCGATCCGGAACCACTTGCCCCGGTCGGCGATCACCATCGGGATCAGCAGCGCATCCGGCGGGATCGGGAACACCGAACTCTCGATGAACGACACCCCGGCGAGCGCGCGTTCGGCATGGCGTGTCGCTGCGAGCGACATCACCCAGTCGTAGAGGCGGCGAAGCATGAGGCGGTTCCTGGAGGGATCGGCGACTTGGCGAGCGCTTAAGCCGAACCCGCCCTGAAGGCAAATGACTTCCGGCAACGGGTCGTCGATCCGCCCGGGGCGCGGCGTGCCGGCCGCCCCGGGAGGCGGCGTTTGCGCCCGGGGTGCGGCGGATGCCGGACGCGGCTTGCCGGGGGCCATTGCGCTGCCTCGATCCGGCCGCCGTTGCGGAAGCCGGGAATTCCAATCTTCGCCGGCGCGATTGGCTTGACCGCAGAATCTTGTTATGCAGCCGGCAACACTCTGGGCGCCCCGTCGCCTCCCAGGGGACCGTCGCGCGCCGCCGCACGGCCCCGCCCGCCTAGGACACCTCCATGCCGCTTCCCACGACGAGCGCTCCGCTCGCCGCCGCCCTCGCCAGCCGTGGCTACACCGATCTCACCGAGGTCCAGTCCGCCGTCCTCAAGCCGGAGGCCGACGGCAGGGACCTGCTGGTCTCCGCGCAGACCGGCTCCGGCAAGACCGTCGCCTACGGCCTTGCGCTGGCGCCCGACCTGCTCGGCGATGCCGAGACGCTGCCGCCAGCCGGCGAGCCGATGGCGCTGATCGTCGCGCCGACGCGCGAACTCGCCATCCAGGTCACCAACGAGCTCGCCTGGCTCTACGCCAATACCGGCGCCAAGCTCGCGACCCTCGTCGGCGGCATGGATCCGCGCGCCGAGCGCCGCCTGCTCGGCCAGGGCGTCCACATCGTCGTCGGCACGCCGGGACGGCTGCGCGACCACCTGACCCGCGGCGCGCTGCAGATCGCCAATCTCAAGGCGCTGGTCATCGACGAGGCCGACGAGATGCTCAATCTCGGCTTCCGCGAGGACCTGGAATTCCTGCTCGAGGCGACACCCGCCTCGCGCCGCACGCTGCTGTTCTCGGCGACGCTGCCGAAGACCATCATCCAGATGACCAAGCGCTACCAGCAGAACGCGCTGCGCATCGAGGTGGCCCGCGGCCAGGCCGGCCATGCCGACATCGAGTATCGCGCCATCCGCATCGCCCCGAACGAGGTCGAGCACGCCGTCACCAACATTCTGCGCCAGGCCGAGGCGCCGAGCGCCATCGTCTTCTGCAACACCCGCGAGACCGTCCGGCATCTTTCCTCGGCGCTGATCGAGCGCGGCTTCGCCGCCGTGACGCTGTCCGGCGAACTCGGGCAGGCCGAGCGCAACCAGGCCATCCAGGCGCTGCGCGACGGCCGGGCGCGGGTGTGCGTCGCCACCGACGTCGCCGCACGCGGCCTCGACCTGCCGAGCCTCGGCCTCGTCATCCATGCCGACCTGCCGAGCGACGCCGAGACGCTGCAGCACCGCTCCGGCCGCACCGGAAGGGCCGGGCGCAAGGGCGTCTCGGTTCTGCTGGTGCCGATCTCGCGCCGCCGCAAGGCCGAGGCGCTGCTTGTCCAGGCCCGCATCAACGCCAAATGGGGCGCCGCCCCCTCGGCCGAGGAAATCCGTGCCGCCGACGAGGCACGGCTGCTCGCCGACCCGATCTTCACCGAGGAAGCCAGCGAGGAGGACACCGCGACCGCCGCACGGCTGATCGCCGCGCATTCGCCGGAGGTTCTCGCCGCGGCCCTGGTGCGCAAGTGGCGCGCGAGCCTGCCCTCGCCCGAGGACGTGTTCGAGCCGAATTTCGGCCCCGACCCGAAGGGCGCCAAGCCCGGTGGCCGCGACCGCGACGAGCGCGGGCCGGCGAAGCACGAGCGCTCGGGTCCCACGGTCTGGTTCCGCATGGATGTCGGGCGGCGCAACAACGCCGACCCGAAATGGCTGCTGCCGCTTCTGTGCCGGCGCGGCAAGATCACCCGCCAGGAGATCGGCGCGATCAAAATCTACGACCGCGAGACCAAGTTCGAGATCGCCGAGAGCGTCGCCAGGCGCTTCGCCGACGCCGCCGCCCACAGCGAGGGCGACGACATCACCATCGCCTATGCCGATGCTTCGGCCGGCGCGGGCGCCGGCGGCGAGCGCCCGGCCTTCAAGAAGGTCAAGCACGGCACCGGCGGCCCCTCCCGCGACAAGCCGCGCCGCCCGCGGCCGAAGCAGGCCAAGGCCTGACCGGAGGCGGCCCGCCGCCGTCCCGGCCGGACAGAACCGACAAGGCAGGAGGGGTGCCGCGATGGGGCTGCTGCTGCCCGCGTTCTTCCGCCGCGACGCCGTAAGCGTCGCCCGCGACCTGATCGGCGCCACCCTGCTGCTGGACGGCGTCGGCGGGTCGATCGTCGAGACCGAAGCCTACGATCACGAGGACCCTGCCTCGCACTCGTTCCGCGGCCCGACGGCGCGCAACGCCGCGATGTTCGGGCCGCCCGGCCGGGCCTATGTCTACCGATCCTACGGTATCCACTGGTGCTTCAACATCGTCTGCGGCGAGGGCCGGACGGGCAGCGCCGTGCTGATCCGCGCGCTGGAGCCGCTGGCGGGCCTGGAGGCGATGCGCGGTCGCCGCGGGACCGAGGCGGTGCGGCTGCTCTGCTCGGGACCCGGGCGGCTCACCCAGGCACTCGCGATCACCGGCGCGCATGACGGCCTGCCGCTCGATGCGGCGCCCTTCCGCCTGGAGACCGGTCCGGCGCCGTCCGCCATCATCGCCGGGCCGCGGATCGGCATCACCCGGGCGGCCGATGTCCCCTGGCGCTTCGGGCTGGCCGGCTCCCGCTTTCTCAGCCGGCCGTTTGCCACGGGCCGGCGCCAGGCGCCGCCTGAAGTCTAGCAATCGCGCCGCGGCTGCTGTATCGAATCGGCAGGCTGGTCTCCCGCGCGCGGGGGCCGGCGGTCGCGGGTGTGGTGGAACTGGTAGACGCGCCGGACTCAAAATCCGGTTCCGCAAGGAGTGTCGGTTCGATTCCGACCACCCGCACCATCCCCCCCCTTGCCGGTACCGCCGGCGCTATTCCTCCGGCTCCGTCGTGAAGGTCAGCGGGTGGCCCTTGGCGCGGCCGGCGTCGGTGGCTCTCGCCGCCTTGGTCTCGGCGACGTCGCGCGGATAGACCGAGACGACGCAGGCGCCCTTCATGTGCGCGGTGATCATCACCCGGCGCGCCTGCCCGGCGCCGAGCCGGAACTCCGCCTTCAGCACCATCACCACGAAATCGCGCGGCGTGAAGTCGTCGTTGAGGAGGATGACCTTGTGGAGCCGCGGCCGCGCCACCTTGGTCACGGTCTGGGGTCGAAGCCTTGTGCCGGTGTCGCTCATGGCGGGCCGTGGGCTGGTTGGGATCCACAAGCGACTTAGCGCGGTGCGGAAGAAGGTCAGGGCATCGCCGTTCACGTTCGCCGGAACAGGCGCCCCCGCCCTGCCCGGCCGGACGCGGCGGCGACAGGCGGTGACGCGGCGCCGGGACATGCTAGAAGGTGCGGCGACCGCCGGGCCCGCGACGCGGCGCGACACAGGCGGGCGGACAACGACCCACGGCACGATCCCCATGACGCAGCATCTGGCAAGCCTCGCCTTCGCCGCCCCGCCCTGGAACGACGCGGCGCTGGAGGCGCCGTCCTACGAGGCGCTGCGGGCAGGCTTTGCCTGGCGCCTGCCGGCGCGGTTCAACATCGCCGAGGCCTGCGCCGATGCCTGGGCGGCGCGCGAGCCGGAGCGGACCTGCTTGATCGAGGATCGCGGCGCCGCGCCGGCCCGGACGCTGAGCTACGGCGAACTGGCGCGCCGCTCTCGCGGCCTCGCGGCCGGCCTCGCCCGCCGCGGCGTGCGGCGCGGCGACCGCGTCGCCATCGTGCTGCCGCAGGGCTTCGAGGCGGCGGTGGCGCATCTCGCCGTCTACCGGCTGGGCGCCATCGCGGTGCCGCTGTCGCAGCGCTTCGGCCCGGATGCCCTCGGCTTCCGTCTCGCGGCGGCCGGCGCGCGCGTCGTGGTGATCGCGGCGGACGGCCTTGCCACGCTGCGCGCCGTCACGGAAGACCTGCCGGCGCTGGAGCACGTCGTCGTGGTCGGCGCGGCGGCGGAGCCCGGGCTGCTCGACTTCGCCCGCCTCGAACGCGAGGGCGGCGACGGCGGCATGGCGGCGACGGGGCCCGACGACCCGGCGATGATCATCTTCACCTCCGGCACGACCGGCCCGCCGAAGGGCGCGCTGCACGGCCACCGCGTTCTCCTCGGCCACCTGCCGGGCATGCGCTTCCATCACGAGGGGTTTCCGGCGGCGGACGACCGGCTCTGGACGCCGTCCGACTGGGCCTGGGCCGGCGGCCTCCTCAACGCGCTGCTGCCGTCGCTGTATTTCGGCGTGCCGGTGGTGTTTTCCGCCAGCCGGTTCGACGCCGGCGATGCCTTCGCGCTGATGGCGCGGCAGCGGATCCGCAACGCCTTCCTGCCGGCGACGGCCCTGCGCATGCTGAAGGCCGCGGCGACACCCGATGCCCTCGCGGGGCTCGGCTTGCGCACCGTCGGCTCGGCCGGGGAAAGCCTGCCGCGCGACACGTTCCACTGGGCGGCAGCGGCGCTGGGCGTCGCCGTCAACGAGTTCTACGGCCAGACCGAGTGCAACATGGTGCTCGGCTCCTCCGCCCGCTTCGGCGTCTCGCGCGCCGGCGCGATCGGCAAGGCCGTGCCGGGTCACCGCGTCGCGATCCTCGGCGAGGACGGGCAGGAGGTCGCTCCCGGCATGACCGGCACCATCGCGGTCGCCGCGCCCGATCCGGTCATGTTCCTCGGCTACTGGCAGGATCCGGAAGCGACGCGCCGCAAGGTTCCCGCCGGCTGGCTCCTGACCGGCGACCAGGGGGTGATGGACAGGGACGGCTATGTCCGCTTCGTCGGCCGCGACGACGACGTCATCACCTCGGCCGGCTACCGCATCGGCCCCGGCGAGGTGGAGGACTGCCTGCTCGCCCACCCGGCGGTGAAGCTCGCGGCGGTGGTCGGCAAGCCCGACGACCTGCGCACCGAGATCGTCAAGGCCTATGTGGTGCCGGCCGACGGGGTGGTGCCGGACGCCGCGCTCGCCGCCGCCATCCAGTCCTTCGTGCGCCAGCGCCTTTCGGCGCACGAATATCCGCGCGAGGTGGCGTTCGTGACCGAGATGCCGCTGACCACCAGCGGCAAGATCATCCGGCGGGAGTTCCGCCAGCGCGCCGTCGCGGAAGCCGAGGCGGCGGCGCTGGCCTGATCCGGGCTTCCCGACGATCGGCGCTCAGCGCGACGGCCAGACCGCGGCCAGCCTTTCGCGCATCAGCCGCACGAAGTTGCGCGACCGCCGCGCGGCGGCGAGGCCCTTCGCCGCCGCTTCCACGGCCCGCGCGCTGTCCGGATCGAGGCCCACCACCAGCGTGGCGATGGAGATCCGGTCCTTCCAGAAGCGGTTCATCACGAAATGGTCGGGCATGGCGCAGGAATCGGCGCGCTTGACGGCCGGGTCTGCGACCAGCGAGCGCGTCGCCTCGGCCACCAGCTGCTGGCCGGGCGAGGCCTGCGCATAGGCCTCGTCATAGGCGCTCTTCCAGGCATAGGCCTCGCCCCTGTCGATGAAGACGACGAGGCTGGCGATGGCCCGGCCGTCGAGGCGCAGCGTGAAGACGCGCGCCCGCCCGTCCTCGGCCAGCGCGTTGACCGACTCGCGGGCAAACGCCGAGCGGTAGCGGTCCATGGTGAGGGCACTGCGCTCGCGCCCTTTCCAGCCGCTGGCCTCCAGCGCCAGGAAATCCTCGAAGGCGAAGCGCACGCTCTCCGGGTCCCGGGCCACCTCGAAGCGGACCGTTCCCTGCCGGTCGAGCAGCCGCCGCTGGCGCGAAAGCTCGCGGCGCCGCCGGTGGGAGAGCGATTTCTGGCGCAGGTAGCTCGCGGGGCCGGCCTTGGTGAGCGCCGCCCGGGTGAAGGCGTTGACCTTGGCGACCGGCAGGCCCAGCCGCTCCGCCACGCCGACCAGCGCGCTCGCCATCGGCCCGTCGATGCGAAGCTCCGGCAGGACCAGGATGCGGGGAAGGTTCAGCTCGCGCCGGGCCAGCGTCTCCAGGAGGCTGGTCAGGGTTCCGGCGGGATCGTCGCCGTCGAGCGGCAGCGTGCCCAGCGGCCCGAACGGATGCGTCCAGGCGCGGATCGTCCTCGGGCCGCGGACCAGGCCGGCCCGTTCCACCGAGAACGGCATCAGGAGCCGCAGCCGGCTGCGCGCCTCGTCCTCGTCGCGGATCACCATCAGGCGGACCCGTCGCTCGTCGAGGCGCGGCATCGCCGGCACGAGGAAGCGCGGGTCGAAGAACACGTTGCCCTCGATCGCCCGGTGCGACAGGTGCCGCAGCTCGGAGACCAGGTCGAAGGCGGCCATCGGCGCGTAGACCGAGAACCGCCGGGCGGCGCCCTGGTGGGGAATGGCCAGATCCAGCTCCGGCGGGTTCTTCTCGTCGGGGCGCTGGCGCTTCGGCAGGTCGGGGATCGGCGGAAGGGGCGCCGTCTCGTTAAGCGGCTCGGCTGCCATGATTCAACTCTACGCGTGAAGATGCATCTCGGCACCGCGGACCGACAGCCGGCGGAGGATCGCGAGACTAGCGCGAGAGCCTTAAGAAAGTGCCGCTGCCTTGGTTCGGATCGTCCGCATCCGGTCAGCCCGCAAAGCCGCCGCCATCGAGGAACGCCTGCTCCTCCGGCGTCGTGGTGCGGCCGAGGACCGGATTGCGATGCGGAAAGCGGCCGAAGCGCGCGATGATGTCGCGGTGATCCTTGGCGTAGGCGAGGTTCTTCTCGTCGCCGATCTCGCCCATCCAGCGGACACATTCTTCCTGCGCCTCGAGATCCTCGGCATGCATCAGCGGCACCGCGAGGAACTGGTTGAGATCGTCGCCGACCGTATGGGCGTCGCCGCGCGCCAACGCCTCGCGGGCGATCGCCAGGGCCTTCTCGTCGGTGGCAAAGGCCCGGGGCGAGTCGCGGAACATGTTGCGCGGAAACTGGTCGAGCAGGATGACCAGGGCCAGCGCGCCAGTCGGATACTCGCGCCACGCCTCAAGTTCGCCGCGCGCCGCCTGCTCGTAGATGTCGCCGAACCGGGCGCCGATCTCGGCGTCGAACGCCTCGTCCTTTTCGAACCAGCGTTCCGGCCCCGCCTCCCGCCAGAAATCGACGATGGTCTGGGGATCGATCGAGTAGAGGGACATGACGGTTCCGCGGCTGTGAGAGACGCGCCGGCCGAACGGCCGCGCGGCAGCTACATAGTGTCGCCGCCCGCCGCGTTGTAGGGAGCCGGCACCCTCACCCGAAGGAGTGGCCCGGCACGGCGAGCGGGTTCGCCTCGAGCGCGGCGCGGTCCGGCGCGTCGCTGCGCAGGCCGCCGGTGAAGGCCGCGAAGAGATCGCGCGCATAGGTCTCGTCGAGATGCTCGCCGATCAGCACGATGCGAGTCTCCCGGGCCATGCCGGCGGGCCAGGCGGCCAGCTGCGCGGGCGGGTGCTGGTAGCTGCGCACGCCGTGCAGCACGACCGGCCGGGACGGGTCCTCGCGCAGATGCACGACCGCCTTCATGCGCAGGATGCGCTCGCCCTGCGTGGCGGCCATGAGATCGAGAAAGGCGGCGACCGCTTCCCACGCCACCGGCTCCGGCCGGACGAGGGCAAAGGACCTTATCGCGCCGTGCGGCGCGTGGCCGGCATGTTCGTGATGCCCGGCATGTCCGCCGTGGGCCGCGGACGCTGCGCCGAGCCACCTTCCCGGGTCGGCCTTGCCCGTCGCCGGATCGACGACGCCGCAACCGAGGAGCCGCTGCGCCAGAAGCTGCCCGTCCGTCGCGTCGATGCGCAGGGCCGCCGGGTTGAGCCCGTCGAGCGCTTCCAGCAGCGGACCCTGGTCGAGGTCGGCGGCGAGGTCGCCCTTGGTCAGCACGATCCGGTCGGCCACCGCCACCTGGCGGCGCGCCTCCGGGCGCTCGGCGAGGTTGGCGGCGCCGGCCAGATGGTCGACCACGGTCACCACCCCGTCGAGCGCGTAAGCCTCGGCAAGCATTTCGTGGGTCATCAGCGAGGCGAGGATCGGCGTCGGATCGGCAAGCCCGGTGGTCTCGACGATCACCCGCTCGAGCGGCGGCGCCCCTGCCGGCCTCGCCCGGGTGGCGAGCATCACCAGCGTGTCGACCAGCGCGCCGCGCACGGTGCAGCACACGCAGCCTTCCGACAGCTCGATGACGCCGTCGCTGGCGGCGGTCTCGATCAGCATCTGGTCGAGACCGACGGCGCCGAACTCGTTGACGACGACGGCGAGATTGGCGACCGGCGTCTCCGCCAGCAGACGGTTGAGCAGGCTGGTCTTGCCGGCGCCGAGGAAGCCGGTCAGGACGGTGAGGCGGATCGGAGCGGGGGCGGCACGAGGGCTGCCGTTCATCGGGAGGCGGTCAATTGGCCGCCCGCTCGCCGGGGATCGGCACGGCGGCACCGGCGCGCAGCGGCACGTCGTCGAAGCTGCTGCCGAGCCGCGAGGTCTTGCCGGCCGTGCCCGCCAGGTCGTCCGACGCGGCGGGGTCGCCGGAGCCTTCGTCGCCGGGCGCCTGCGTCGCCTCAGCCCCCAGGACGTCGGCACGCACCGCGGCGCTGGTCTCGACCGGATCCTCGCCCGGCGTCAGCACGCCCAGCCCGGAAGAAACGCCGACGTCTTCAGGGGTCATGGCGAGGGCGCCGGTCGGCTGATCCGGGCGCCATGTCGGGATGGGGATGCCGTAGGCCTCGATTAGCGAGATGCCGGGCTCGACGATGTCGTTGCCGGCGGCGCCGCCGAGGCTGACCGGCACGACGACCTCCGGGCGGTTGAGCTCGTGCAGATAGGGCGAACCGTAAACTTCCTCGCGGCCGGTTTCGGCCTGTCGCTCGTTCGCCCGGTCGGTGCGGCCCTTGGCCGAGCAGATATAGTCGCTGACGTCGATCGGCTCGCCGGCCGAGACCGGCAGCTCGTCCAGCGTCGTGTCGACGGCGGCGAGATCGGCCTCGAAGCCGGCCTGAAGGATTTCCGCCGAACGCCGCTCGCGCGGGATCGTGCCGTTGGCGCCGATCACCACCGCGACCAAGGTGCGTCCGTTGCGCGTCGCCGAGGAGACGAGGTTGAATCCGGACGCGCAGATATAGCCGGTCTTCATGCCCTCGGCCCCGTCGAAGCGGCCGAGCAGCTTGTTGCCGTTCTTCATGATGCGGCCACCGGCGGCGATCGCCTCGGTGCCGAAATAGTCGGTGAAGGCGGGGAAGTCGCGGCGGATCGCGACGCCCAGCATGGCAAGATCCTTGGCGCTGGAATACTGCCCGTCGCCGGGCAGGCCGTTGGGGTTGATGAAGCGGGTGTCCTTCATGCCGAGGCGCTCGGCTTCGGCGTTCATCATTCCCACGAAGGTTTCGATCGAGCCGCCGCCCAGCGTCTGGCCGATGGCGTGGGCGACGTCGTTCGCCGACTTGACCAGCATCATCCGCAGCGCCGTGTCGAGCCGCATCACCGATCCCGGCTGGAAGCCCATCTTGCTCGGCGCCTGAGCGGCCGCGCCCCGGGTCATGACGACCGGGCTGTCGAGGCCGAACTTGCCGGACTCAATGGCCCGGAGGGCCAGATAGGCGGTCATCAGCTTGGTGGTGGAGGCCGGGTAGCGGCGCTCGGTGGCGTGCTCCTGCGACAGCACCTTGCCGGTGGCGACGTCGACCACGATCGAAGCCATTCCCGGCTCCCGCGGCGCCTCCGTCCCGGCCGCCGCCTGGGCGGGCGCGGCCCAGGCCGGGATCGGCGCGGCAACGAGCAGGCAGGCGGCGACGCAAACCCGGGCGAGGACACGAAATCGACGGGAGGGGAGCGTCTTCACGCTGGATTCCTTCACTGATTGCGGTCAGGCTGCGCGCCTTGCCACTTTTCGCATGTGGCGGGCGCCTAGCCGAAGGCTGTGACGCGAGCATGGCGAAGCAGGTCGGCGTGCGATAGTCACGGCCTTGTGTTCCATGAACAGGAAGACCGGAAAGCATCGATGCCTGTCAACAACCGAATTGCCGAGAGCCAGCCGGAAATCGCCGCCTGGCGCCACCACCTCCATGCCAATCCGGAAATCCTCTACGACGTGGTGGACACGGCCGCATTCGTCGCCGGCAAGTTGCGGGAATTCGGCTGCGACGAGGTGGCGACGGGGATCGGCCGCACCGGCGTCGTCGGGCTGATCCACGGGCGCGGCGGTGCCGGGGGCCCGGTGATCGGGCTGCGCGCCGACATGGACGCGCTGCCGATCGTCGAGGAGACCGGCCTTGCCTATGCGTCCGGACGCCCGGGCGCGATGCACGCCTGCGGCCATGACGGGCACACCGCGATGCTGCTGGGCGCGGCCCGCAGCCTCGCCGAATCCCGCGCCTTCGACGGGACGGTGGCGCTGATCTTCCAGCCCGCCGAGGAAGGCGGCGCCGGCGCCAAGGCGATGATGGAGGACGGGCTGTTCGCCCGCTGGCCGATCGGCCGGGTCTTCGGCATGCACAACCGGCCAGGCCTGGCGGTGGGGAAATTCGGCATCCGCGCCGGCGGCATCATGGCCTCGACCGACGAGTTCATCATCACCGTCAAGGGCCGCGGCGGCCACGCGGCGTTGCCGCACAGCACGGTTGACCCGATCCCGGTGGCGGCGGCGCTGGTCCAGGCGCTGCAGACCATCGCCGGGCGCAACGCCGACCCGCTGAAGTCGCTGGTCGTCTCGGTGACGCAGGTGCATGCGGGCTTCGCCCACAACGTCATTCCCGACACCGCGGTCGTCTCCGGCACGGCGCGCTCGCTCGACCCGGCGATGCGCGACCTCGCCGAGGAACGGCTGCGCGGCATCGCCGCCGGCATCTGCGCGGCGCACGGGGCCGCCGTCGACATCGATTTCGACCGGAACTACCCGATCACCATCAACGACGCCGCCGAGGCGTCGTTCTGCGCCGCGGTGGCCGGCGAGATCGTCGGGCCGGCGAATGTCGATCCGGACATCGCCCCGATGATGGCCGGCGAGGACTTTTCCTACATGCTGGAGGAAAAGCCCGGCGCCTACATCTTCATCGGCAATGGCGACAGCGCCTCGCTGCACAACCCCGCCTACGACTTCTGCGACGACGCCATCGCCTTCGGCGCGAGCTTCTGGGTGCGTCTCGCCGAGCGGGCGCTGAGCCGCAACTGAGCGAAGCGGCGGCCTTCGCGAGCCGGCCGCCGGCCGCATGGCATGGCGATCCTTCGACGGCTATAGACAATGGCAGGCAAAGATCGCGAGGTTCTGCCTACAACCACGAAGGGGCGCGGAACCATGGAACTTCGGAAGGGGAAATCGTGACGGATGATGCTCGCAGGGCGCTGGTCCGGCGTCTCGATCTGGTCGCCGAACTCGACGACGACGATCGCGCGGCAATCATGAAGCTGCCGGTGACGACGAAGGACGTCGAGGCCGATGTCGACATCGTCCGCGAGGGCGAGGAGGTGAACCAGTGCTGCGTGCTGGTGGAGGGCTTCACCTGCCGGTATCGCGACATCCGCGACGGCAAGCGGCAGATCATCGCGTTTCACGTCCCGGGCGACATTCCGGACCTGCACAGCCTGCACATCCACCGGATGGACCACAGCTTCGCGTCGACCACGCGGTCGCGCATCGGCTTCGTTCCGCACAGCGCGATCTGGGACCTCTGCATGTCGCGCCAGCGCGTCGCCGCGGCGCTGTGGCTAGAGACGCTGATCGACGGCGCGATGTTCCGGGAGTGGATCGTCGGGCTCGGCCGGCGCACCGGCAAGAGCCGGACCGCCCATCTTCTCTGCGAACTCGCGGTGCGGCTGCGCGCGGTCGGGCTGGCGCCGGGCGACGTGCTGCACCTTCCGCTGACCCAGCACGAGCTGGCGGACGCGCTGGGCCTGACGGTGGTCACCGTCAACCGCGTCCTGCAGGAGTTCAAGCAGGAGGGTCTGCTGGACCGGGAGCGTTCCCGCCTGACCATCAAGAACTGGTCGGCGCTGGCGCGCGCCGGCGACTTCGACCTGAACTATCTGCACATGCGCTTGCCGGTCTCGATGGACCGGCAACCGGCCTCGGCGGACTGACCGCCGAGCCCGGCGGCTCGCGAAGACCCGGCGCGGCGCCCCGCCGTGCCGCTTCGGGCGCCGGCGAATCGCCCCGCGCCGATGCCGGCAGGTCGCAGGCAATGCCGCAGTGCACCGACAGCGCGGAAACGCCCAAAAAACTTGAATTTTTCGTCAGGAGGGTGTAGTATCCATCGGACAGTCGGGCGCTGTGGTCTGTTTGCCACGTCAGGATGGCGCTCGCGGTTATTTCCGAAAGGACGCTCCCTCACCCTCGGCGACAGAACGGTCCGTCAAAGGACCGAACGCTCCCGGCGGGTCGATGGTAGACGTCCACGCGGATCCGACCACCGACTGCAGCGCGCCTCACGGCGGGCCCCTTCAAATCGGCGACCCCGCGTCGTCCACCCGTGTCTAGCGGCTGTCGCGGCCGGGCACAACAGGGAGTTAGAAAAAGCGTATGAGCAGTCAGAAGAAGGCATCCAACCGTCACGGTTTCCGGACTGGCGAGAGCATCGTCTATCCCGCTCACGGCGTTGGCCAGATCGTCGCGATCGAGGACCAGGAAGTGGCGGGCATGACGCTCGAGCTGTTCGTCATCGACTTCGAGAAGGACAAGATGCGCCTGAAGGTGCCGGTCGCCAAGGCCGAGGCTGTTGGCATGCGCAAGCTCTCTGAGACCGACTTCGTCGAGCGCGCCCTGAAGGTCGTGCAGGGCCGCGCCCGCGTCAAGAAGACGATGTGGAGCCGCCGGGCCCAGGAATACGACGCCAAGATCAATTCCGGCGACCTGATCCAGATCGCCGAGGTGGTCCGCGACCTCTACCGGGCCGAGAGCCAGCCGGAGCAGTCCTACTCCGAGCGCCAGCTCTACGAAGCCGCGCTCGGGCGGATGGCGCGCGAGCTCGCCGCGGTCAACGAAGTGTCCGAGACCGAAGCGGTGCAGCTGATCGAGGTCAACCTCAACAAGGGCCCGAAGCGGACGCCGAAGACCGCCGAGGGCGAGGCCGAAGCCGCCGCCGAGACGGAAGAGCCGGGCGAGGCCGAGACGGCCGACACGACCGACACGACCGACACGACCGAGGCGGAGCAGGAAAAGGCGGCCTGACGCCAGCGCTGCTTGCCAACGCGCGCCGCGGACCGCGGCGGCGACCCTCCAGAAAGACCGGCGATCCGAAAGGGTCCGCCGGTCTTTCTCGTTACGGGTGTCTTCCGGTTTGGCGGGGGCGGTGCTACGATCCGCGCATCCCGGCAGTCCTGTACAGACGCACACTTGCCATTCCGGGTCGCTCCCCTACCTTCCGCCAAAAAGTTTTCCCTTCCGGGAACGTTAGCGTGCGCGCCGCATTACCCCTCTACCGGGTGCGCGGCCATGCGGCTTCGCACGATAGGCCGTTTAGCCTGAGACGTTAGACCGGAGGGTAGTCTATGAAGTCCCAGTCCGCTCGCCGCACCATGATCCGCGCGGCCATGGCAGCTCCCTATCTCCAGCGTGAGGAGGAATACGAGCTCGCCGTTCGCTGGAAAGAAAACCGCGACCAAGAAGCGCTTCACAAGATTACCCAGGCGCACATGCGCCTCGTCATTTCCATGGCTTCGAAGTTCCGCCATTTCGGCCTCGCGATGAACGACCTGATCCAGGAAGGTCACGTCGGCCTGCTGGAGGCCGCGGCCCGCTTCGAGCCGGAACGCGAAGTCCGCTTCTCTACCTATGCGACGTGGTGGATCCGCGCCTCGATCCAGGACTACATCCTTCGCAACTGGTCGATCGTGCGCGGCGGCACGTCCTCGGCGCAGAAGGCGCTGTTCTTCAATCTACGCCGCCTGCGGGCCCGGCTCAGCCAGGGCGCCGACAGCCTTTCCGGCACGGCGATGTACCGCGAGATCGCGACTGCCCTCAAGGTTTCCGAGGGTGACGTCGCGCTGATGGACTCCCGGCTTTCCGGCCCCGACTCCTCGCTCAACGCCCCGCTCATCGACGACGAATCCGGCAGCGCCGACCGTCAGGACTTCCTGGTCGCCAAGGATCCGCTGCCCGACGAGATGGTCTCCACCTCGATCGACGACGAGCGCCGCGTTACCTGGCTGACCAGCGCCCTCGACGTCCTCTCCGAGCGCGAGCTGAAGATCATCCGCGAGCGCCGGCTGCAGGATGACGGCGCGACGCTCGAGGCGCTGGGCACCAAGCTCGGCATTTCCAAGGAACGCGTCCGGCAGATCGAGACGCGGGCGCTGGAAAAGCTGAAGGCCGCCCTGCTCGAGACCAACGCCGACCAGGCTGCCTACGTCAGCTGATCTCCAAGCCCAGACCGAACAACGACAGGCCGCCGCGTGCGGCCTGTCGTTTGCCTGGAATTATCTGGATAGCCGAACCCGCCTGCGACGCGGCGGGATAGCCTCGGTGCTACTCCGCGACGATCTTATAGCGCGCGCCGGGGCGGACCGTGTCGCTGCCGCCGAGGTCGTTGAGCAGGCGGAACATGTCGGTCTTGCGATCGACGCCAACCATGCGGCTTGCCATCGAGGTGGCGGTGTCGCCCGCGCCGGCGGTGACGATCCGCACGCGCAGCGGCTTCAGCGACGCCTTCTCGGCCGGGCTCAGCACCCGGAAGGAATTGGCGACCCGTTCGGCGATGGCGCCGACCGACCCGGCTTCCCGCGCCGGCACGGCGGTGAGGAACCGGTAGACCTGCCCGCCGACCCGCACCACCGTGACGTCGAAGGCGTATTCGCCGCCCTTCGCCCGGGCCGAGACGGCGTCCAGCGTGCCGATGCGGCGCTGGCGGATGCTGGCGGGATCGAGCCCGCCGATCCAGCCGCTCTTGACGTAGTCGACGAGGCTGGTCGTCGTCGGCAGCGCAACGCCGTCGAAGCGCAGCGCCATGTCGTTGGGTCCGGTGGCCAGCACCGCCTCGGCGGTATTGTCGATGACGAAGCCTTCCGGCGCGGCGAAGGTGATGCTGAGCCCGGGGTGGTAGAACCGGTTCTCGCGCACGTAGCCTTCGGCGGCGGAGTCGCCGAACAGCATGCCGTCGATGCCGTTGAGATAGCGGTCGCGCTCGGTCGCCCCCTCGCCTTCCGCGACCTCGGCCTCGCGCGCGTGGCGCTCGGCCAGTTGGATGCGCTGCGGCGCCGAGGGGTGGGAGGCAAGGAAGTCGAGATCGGCGCTGCCCGCCTGGAAGGCGTTGCGGAACTGCGAGAAGGAATCCATCGCCTTCAGGAACCGGGCCGCGGCGAACGGGTCGTAGCCGGCACGCGCGATGTGCTTGATCCCGATAACGTCTGCCTGGAGTTCCTGCTGGCGGGAGAACTGCGCCAGACTCAGCCGGCCGCGCGCCAGGGCGATCTGGCCGGCCGGTTCGCTGGCCAGCACTTCGCTGACGACGCGGCTGGCGATCTCGGCCGCCTGCTCGCGCTGCTGGCGCTCGATGCCGTGATTGGCCGTCACATGGCCCATCTCGTGGCCGATCACCGCGGCGACCTCGGCGGAATCGTTGGCGAGCGCCAGCAGGCCGCGGGTGACGTAGACATAGCCGCCCGGCAGCGCGAAGGCGTTGATGTTCGGCGAGTTGAGGATGGTGATCCGGTAGGCGCGATTGGGATCGGCGGTCTCGGCCTGCAGTCGGCCGATGATCGTCGCCAGCATCCGTTCCAGCTTCGGGTCGGAATAGGCACCGCCATAGGCGGCGAGGATCTTCGGATGCTGCGAGCGGCCGATCGACGACTGCGGATCGGAGGCCTGGACGTTCTCGAAGGTGATCGGCTGGCGCGTCGCGACATAGCCCGAGCGCACGGTGCCGTCGACCGGGCTCGCCAGATCGAGCCCGTCTTCGAGCGTCGTGCAGGCACCGGCGGTCAGAAGCGTGAGCAGAGCCGTGCTGGCGAGTGCCGCGCGCGCCCATCGTGTCACGGCGCGGGCCTTGGACGTCATTTCCATCGCTGCGATACGCCGCCCCCGCCGAATGGCCGCGGAAGATCATCTTCCGCGGCCCGGTTATCAGCCTTATCCGAATCGCTTCGCAGTGCGGTAGGGACGATCCGCAACACGCACCGTAAAATGATTCGACGAAGCCCCTCGTGGATCGCTTTGGGATGACAGGGAATTTCGCCGGAATTGCGTCACGGGACGGGTTTTGCGGTGCCGAGATAGGCGGCGACGCGCGGGTCGCCCTGCCCCGTCAGGACGGCCCGGGTCGGCCCCACCGCGATGATCTCCCCGGCTTCCATGAACGCCACCCGATCGGCGTGGCCGACGGCGTCCTCGGGATGGTGGGTGACCATCACGACCGTCGTCGGCCCGCCCTGCCGCTCGGCGCGCAACCGCTGTAGCAGATCCAGCATGTCGCGGCGCAGGGCCGGACCCAGCGCCGCGAAGGGCTCGTCGAGCAGCAGCAGCGGCCGGTCGCGCAGGAACGCCCGCGCCAGTGCCACGCGCTGGCGTTCGCCGCCGGACATCTCCGCCGGCCGGCGCGTCTCGAAGCCGGCGAGGCCGACCGCGTCGAGCGCCGCCGCCACCCGGACCCGGTCGGCCCGCGAGACGCGCAGGCCGGGGGCGATGCCGAGCGCGACGTTGCGGAAGACGTCGAGATGCGGAAACAGATTGTTGTCCTGGAACAGGATGCTCAGCGGCCGCTCCGAGGGCGGCCGGGCGGTGACGTCGGCACCTCCCATCAGCACACGCCCGGCATCGGGCTCGGCAAAGCCCGCGGCGATGTCCAGCAGCGTCGACTTGCCGGCCCCGCTCGGCCCGATCAGCGCCAGCCACTCCCCGGCCTCGACGGCGAGGTCGAACCGCATGGCCATCGCCTCGTAGGCGAAGCGGATGCCCTGGAGGGCGAGGGCCGGAGGCGCGCTCATCGGGGCGACGGCCGCGGCGCGCCGGCGAGGCCGCGCTCGGCGACGAGCATCAGGCCGAGGCAGAGGACGCCGAGGATGAGCGCGAGGCCCGCGGCGTCGTCGGTGCGGTAGCTGCCCATTCGCTGCAGGAGGAGATACGGCAGGGTGACGAAATCCTGGTTGCCGAACAGCGCGACGGCGCCGAGGTCGCCCAGCGAGATCGCCAGGGCGAAGGCGAAGGCGAGGCCGAGCGGCGCCCGCATCGCCGGTCCGTCGACGTAGCGAAGCCGCGCGAGGCCGGCAAGCCCGAGACTGTCGGCGAGGCGCCCGCTCTCGGCGTTTGCGGAAGCCAGCGCTGGGGCGAGGATGCGTACCGCGAACGGCACCGCCATCCCCGCGTTGGTGGCGACGACAATATAGGGCGCGGCGGCGAAGACGTCCGTCACCTGGCGGAGCGCCAGGAACCAGCCGGCCCCGACGACGACCGGCGGAATGACGAGGACGAGGCTGGCGGCGAGTTCCAGCCGCCGCGCCGCGCGCGGGCGCTTGCCGGCGAGCGCCTCGATCGCCAGCACGACCAGGCCGGAGAGGACCAGCGCGAGGCTGGCGGCGGCGAAGGCGACGACCAGGCTGGTGACGGCGGCCCGCCGGACCGCCGCGTCGGCCAGCAGCGCGCCGAGATCGGCGGCGAGCCCGCGCACCAGGACGGCGGCGAAGGGCGACAGCACGAAGGCGATGCCGAGGACGAGGACGGCGGAGAGGCCGAGCGTCGCGGCGAGGCTGCCGCGGTCATGGCGAAGCGCCCGTCCGCCGAGGCCGAAGCCGGCGACGGCGTCGCCGCCGAGCCGGGTCGCCAGCGCCAGGATCGCCGCGGTCAGGCCGATCTGCAGCAGCGACAGGGCGATGGCGCGGCCTGGGTCGAAATCATAGCGCAGCGCCTGGTAGATCGCGACCTCCAGCGTCGTCGCGCCGGGCCCGCCGCCGAGCACCAGGACGAGGGTGAAGCTGGTGACGCAGAGCATCACGACAAGGCTCGCGGCGGCCGGCAGCATGCCGCGGATCGCCGGCCACTCGATCAGCCGGAAGGTGGCGAGCGGCGTCAGCCCCAACTGTCCGGCAAGCTTCCAGCTTTCCGCCGGCACCCGGTCGAGCGCCGCGACCATCAGCCGGGCGGCGAGCGGCAGGTTGAAGAAGACATGCGCGAGGAGGATTCCCGGCAGGCCGTAGAGATCGAGCCGCGGCAGGCCGAGCGCGGCGAGCCCGCCGGAGAGGACGCCGTTGCGCCCCCAGATGGTGATGATCGCCAGCGCCCCGACCAGCACCGGCAGCGCCTGCGGCAGCAGGAACAGCCGCAGCACCAGGGCCCGGCCCGGAAACCGCGCCCGGTGCAGCGCCACCGCCAGCGGCACGGCGCCGGCGACCGCCAGCAGCGTCGACAGCAGCGCCTGTTCCAGCGTGAACAGCACCACGCCGCGCAGATAGGAATCGCCGACCAGCGCGCCGAGGCCGGGCGCGGCATCGGTGGCGAGGAACAGCACCACGAAGCCGCCGCCGAGATAGGCGGCGAGCAGCCCGGCGGCGGCGAGGCCGAGCCCTGCCCGCAGCCGGCGGTCGGCGGCGCCGGTCACGCGGCGTCCCCGGCGGCCCCGGCCACGGCGGGCGGCCTCAGCGGCCGAGCGCTTCCAGCCATTCCTGCGTCCAGGCGCGCCGGTTGGCCGCCACCGTCTCCGGATCGACGAAGACCGGTGTCGTCACCTCGACGAGCCGGCCGAATTCCGTCGGCAGATCGATCCCGTCGATCACCGGCAGCGACCAGTTGGTGGTCGGGATGATCGACTGGAACGCCGGCGTCAGCATGAAGGCGAGGAAGCGTCGCGCCAGCTCCGGCTGGTCGGCATTGGCGAGCATCGCCGCCACCTCGATCTGCAGGTAGTGCCCGTCCGAGAAGGCGGCGGCCTGGTAGCGCTCCGTGCCCTCCTCGATCATGTGATAGGCGGGCGAGGTCGTGTAGCTGAGGACGATCGGCACCTCGCCATTGGTGAACAGGCCATAGGCCTCGCTCCAGCCGGGCGTCACCGTGAGGATGCGCTTCGACAGCAGCGCCCATTTCTCCTTCGCCGCGTCGCCATAGACCGATTTCATCCACAGCAGCAGGCCGAGCCCCGGCGTCGAGGTGCGGGCGTCCTCGATGACGATCTTCTGCTCCGGGTCGCCATTGACCAGTTCGTCGAGGCTGGCGGGCGGATCGGTGATCGTCTCGGTGTCGTAGACGAAGGCGAGATAGGAATAGTCGAAGGGCACGAAGACCGGATCGGCAAAGCCCGTCGGCACCGACAGCGCCGACAGGTCGACGCCGCTCTCGGCGAACAGGCCGGTCGCCTTGGCCTCCGGGATCAGGTCCGAGGTGAGGCCGAGCGCGATGTCGGCGTCGCTCGACGCGCCCTCGAGCTTCAGCCGGTTGAGGATCGCCACCCCGTCGTCGAGCCCGACGAACTGCAGGTCGCAGCCGCAGACCGCCTCGAACGCCGTCTCGATCTTCGGGCCGGGGCCCCATTCGGGCGTGAAGCTCTCATAGGTGTAGACGGTGAGCACCGGCTTTTCCGCCTGCGCCGACGCGGTGCCGGGGAGCACGAAGGTGGCGAGGCCGGCCGCGACGAGCGGGGCGGCCAGGAGACGCGAGCGGCGAAGAGAATGGTGCATGCGGGGCCTCCCGAGGCGGGGTGGTCGCGCAGCTGCGGCGGGAACCCGCCGACGCCCGCAATCCCTCCGCCGGCATAATCCGGATCAGGTTCGACGGGTTGGCGTGACGCCTCTCAGCCCGAAGGCACCCCGTGTGAGCCGATCCGGCTTACGCCCTGCGCCGGATTCCGGCAAGGGGCGCCGGATGCGCCCCGCCGTGGCCCTGTGGTCCCGGAGCCGAGCGTGGCGAGCACCACCGGCGACCGGCCGCCGGCGAAAAGCGATTCCGGCGCGCCGCGCCTTGCTGTAGGGCTGGCGCATGTCGCGCTTTGCCATCCTCCTCGCCGGCCGCATCGAACCGACGCCGGCGCTCCGCGCCGCGCTGTCCGGCGCCCGCGTCATCGCCGCCGATGACGGGCTGCGCCATGCGCTGCCGCTCGGGGTGACGCCGGAGCTCTGGGTCGGCGACTTCGATTCCAGCCCCGCCGAACCGCCGGCGGCCTTTGCCGGCCTGCCGCGGCAGACCTTCGCGGTCGACAAGGACCGCACCGACGGGGAGCTTGCGGTCGACGCGGCGCTCGCCCGCGGCGCGACCCGGCTGCTGCTCGTCGGCGCCCTCGGCGGCCCGCGCAGCGACCATGCCTTCGCGCATCTGGTGCTCGTCCTCCGGCTCGCCGCTGCCGGCATCGCGGTGGAGTGCTTCGACGGCAGCGAATATGCCTGGCCGCTGTCCCCGGCGCCGCGCCGCTTCGACCTTGGCGCCGGCACGCAGTTCTCGATCCTGAAATTCTCCGACCTTGCCGGCCTCACCATCGCCGGCGCGAAATGGCCGCTCGACGATGTCGCGCTGCCGTTCCACTCGATCCTGACCCAGTCCAACGAGGCGGCCGGGCCGATCACCGTCAGCGTGCGCGAGGGCGCCGCGATCCTCATCGCCCAGGCCGACCCGGCGGTGCGCTGAACGCCGGCGCGGACTGCGGCGGCCTGCCGCATCGCCGCCCGGCAAGCACCCGCCCTCGCCGACAAGGCTTGGCGGCGGCCGCCGCTTTCGCTTATGGTGCCCCCGCGTGGTCCCGTAGCTCAGCAGGATAGAGCATCAGATTCCTAATCTGAGGGTCACTGGTTCAAATCCAGTCGGGATCACCAAATAAATATCTGAAACTGCTATATTTCCCGATCATCCACACGACGCGCCTGCCGCCATGGTCACTTTATGGTCACGGCGATCGCGGCTTGAGCAGCTTCAGATTGCCGCGAACTACGAAAATTCGTTCTTGACGATTCGCCTTCCCATCCTGCCGAAGAAGGTGCCGGCTACACGCTGATCGGCCGCGTCGCGGCGGAGCTGCCGTCAGCGGAGAGGTCCGCCCCGGCGACGCGGTCCGCATCTTCACCGCGCCGCCACCGCCCGGATGCGACGCGTTGGTGATGCAGGAGCATGCTCAATGCGTGGACGGGATTTGGCTTTGACCGAACTTCCGGCCGCCTCGCCTCACGCCGCACTGCCGGCGGCGTGATCGGCCCCGACAGTGCCCCTTCTTGAGTGGCAGACCCGGTCGGGTCCGGGCCTTGAACATTACCATCTGCAAGAGCCGGTAGGAGCACTGAAAGAGGCGATTGAACCGCTCCGGGTTTGTCGGAGGCTCCACCTCTTGAGAGACTGGAGCCATGACGAAGAAGAGAATTTCGCCGTTTAGACCCGAGGTCCGCGCCCGCGCGGTTCGAATGGTTTTGGATCACCGAGAGGATCACGGCTCGCAATGGGCCGCGATCCAATCTATCGCAGCGAAGATCGGCTGCTCGGGCGAGACGCTTCGCAACTGGGTGCGGCAGGATTAAGTCGCTGGAACGTGAGGTGCGCGAGCTTCGTCAGGCCAACGAGATCCTTCGCAAGGCCAGCGCGTATTTTGCGATGGCCGAGCTCGACCGCCCGTTCAGACGATGATGGCGTTCATCGACGAGAACCGTGACGACTACGGGGTCGAGCCGATCTGCCGGGTTCTGCCGATCGCCCCGTCAACCTACCACAAGCATGCCGCTCGCCAGGCCGAGCCCTCTTTGCTGCCGGCGCGGGCAAAGCGGGACGATGTCCTGCGCGTCGAGGTGCGCCGCGTATTCAACGAGAACTTCGGCGTCTACGGCGTCAGAAAGGTCTGGCGACAGATGAAGCGCGAGGGCTTCGACGTGGCTCGATGCACCGTTTCGCGGCTGATGCGGGAGATGGGCCTGAGAGGCGTCGTGCGGGGCAAGAGCATCCGCACGACGATCCGAGATGCCTCGGCACCGTGCCTTCAGAAGAACTGCATCGCCAGCATCGAACGCCTGATTTGGCCAGGATACATCAGTTGACTGGATCGCATGGCTTGCAGCAACTGCGGATCGTCCCTGATTGGCCAAGCTGATCGTGACAATGGCGATTCAGAATCGACCTTTGAGAAGTGCTTTCAATGCGGGGAGGAGTTCGATCAGCAACAGCTCGCCGAAATGGTGGTCGAAGCCAGCTATGGGAATGACGCAAATTATGCCATGAAAGATGGGGAGTCGTCCCGGTTGCTTCCTGCCCCGAATGCGGTGCTGAGGCCTATGTAGAGAATGGCGAGGGCAGCGTCTGCTTTGCCTGCAAGGAAACCGTAGGTAGAGAATGCGGCCGCTGCAGCACAGACATCACGTGAATGAATACAACCCCGATTACCCCGATCTTTGCAGCTATTGCGCCCACACCCGGGAAAAGGTGATGCGGGAATAATGGTGCGAGAGGCTGGAACTGTAAAATCAGGAAAGTGGGAATTTGTCTCGATTCAATCCAAATCACCACGTCGCTCCGATCTACGAGGCTGCTTCGACTTGGAAGGAGAACTGCTTTCTCGCAGACGGATCGGCGTTGTCGGACGGCGGAAGCCTTTGGACGAACACCTTGCTAGGGGAGCTCGATCAGAACTTCGTAAAGAATCTCGACGCCGGTGAAGGTGATTTCCTCTCGAAATTGAAGGTGCAGCTTTCGGAGGGCTCCCCTGATTGCCGCCAGCTGATGGCCGAGAGCCTGTGGCTTACGCTGCTCTTCCCATCGAACGTCGGTGCCGCCAAGAAACGTGAGAACGTGCTCGAGATCTGGTCGTGGTCAGGCGAGGATCTGAATGCGGCTCACCCACTTCTGGCAGACGCTGTCCTTGAGGGCATCGGCTCCGCCGGAACGGCTTACAACACGCACCGTTGGCGCGAGCTGGTCTTCCTCATCGGCGCCATGCGCGATTTCAAGACTCGCGATGTCTCCGACCGCGATGAGATCGCTTCGGGCCCGTGGGCATTCTCTGGCTGGCTGAGTGGTCTCTCGGACGCGCGGCACAGACAGCTGATCCACATCCTGCCGCACCTGCTGTTTCCCGACACATTTGAGCGGATCAGTTCCGAGGGTGACAAGCGCTTGATCCTCGCTGGATTCGGAGACACGCCGGAGAAGGAGATCCGAAAGTGGAGCACTGTCGAGATCGACCGAGCCTTGCTAGAGTTGCGCCGCCGACTTGAGGACGAGCATGGCGCGGACATCGATTTCTACCAGGAAGAGTTTGAGTCCCAGTGGAAGAATCAAACAAAGAACTGGCTCCTCAGCTGGAACCCGACCAGATGGACCTGGGACACACTCGCGGCCGACCGCGCCACGACGATCAGCGGGGAGAAGGCCGACAAGCGTTGGCGCTGCAGCTCGAGCAAGCCGCGCGAGGGTGACCGTGTCTTTCTGATCCGGACCGGCAGTCCTCCGAAAGGCGTCGTGGCAGTCGGAAAGATCACGCGCGCGCCCTACGAAGCGGAGCACTGGGAACAGGCGCGCGCCGAAACCGGCGAAACGACGCGTTTCGTTGACGTGGCATTCGACTCCGTCCGCGATGCTACGACCGACGAGATCGTCCCTCTGGAAGAGCTGCAGAGCCGCGAACCCGGCCAGGAATGGAACCCGCAGTCTTCCGGGATCGAGATCAAGGCAAAGGCAGCCCGGACCCTGGAGCGCCTATGGAAGGCGGTGCCACCTATCGTATCGGGCGCTACTACGCCGGGAGACGACGCCGGAACTGGAGACGCGTCTCCAAAGAAACTCGCGCCGCCCCTGAACCTCATTCTCTACGGCCCTCCGGGTACCGGCAAAACGTATCGCCTGAAGAACGACTATCTGCCGCGATACCAGGACGAGGCCGGAGATCGCTTCGAGTTCGTAACGTTTCATCAGAGCTACGCGTACGAGGACTTCGTCGAGGGAATTCGCCCTGTGACGGAGAACGGCACCGTCACCTACGAGGTGCGGCCGGGGGTGCTGAAGCGGCTTTGCGATCGAGCCCGACGCGCACCGGACAAGCGGTTTGCCCTCTTCATCGACGAGATCAATCGCGGAAACGTTGCCAAGGTCTTCGGGGAGCTGATCACGCTGGTCGAGGTGGACAAGCGGATCCGCACTGACGCCTCGGGACACCGTTTGGCGAGCTGCAAGGGCTTGGAAACGACACTCCCATACTCAGGTCAGCGTTTTGGCGTGTCCGCGAATGTCGACGTGATCGGCACCATGAACACCGCGGACCGCTCGATTGCTCTGCTCGACAGTGCCTTACGGCGCCGGTTCCGGTTCGAGGAACTCACGCCGAAGCCAGAACTGCTTGAATCGATCGACGACGGCGAGGGTAACGCGATCGACCTGCGTCAACTTCTGCAAGCCATGAATGCCCGTCTGTCCCGCCTGCTGCATCGCGACCAAACCCTCGGCCACAGCTACTTCTACCACGTGAAGTCGTTCGACGAGCTACGCCGTGTCTTTGCCAGGGAGATACTGCCCTTCCTGCAAGAGGCGTTCTATGATGACTGGCGTCAGATCCGATACGTCCTCGCCGACCAGGCCGTGGAGAAGGAGCTGCAATTAGTTCGGGCGCGGACGCAGAGTGCCGCTGTGCTCTTTCCCAAGGCGGACCCGGCCGAGATCGGGGACGGTGAGGCGTTCGAAATCATTCGGGAAGACGACATTACCCGGGACGCGATCCGCAAGATCTACGAGCCACCGGAATGAAACGCCTGACATTCCGAGAGAGGGAGGGCGTCACCATTGGCCCGGCCGGCGAGATTAGCGAGCTAGAGGCAGAAGGTATTGCGAAGCTTGCCGGACGACTACCCCCAGGGGCTCTCGTATGGGGCCACCGCGCGCTGAAGTTCGGGCCTTTCTGTGGGGTCTTACAAACCGAGCAGCTGGCGATCGAGATACTTCCCAAGATCGACCATGGCAGCGATAGCAGCGAAGACATGCGGGGTCTTCTGGTGACCATGCTTGCGCGCGCTGGAGAGCTTGGGTCGAAGCGAATGGGCGATGCCGGCCTCGGGCAACAGCACAGCCACCTCCTGGACGTCTTCATCGAGGATTTCTGCAGCGAGGTGAAGTCCGCGCTCCGAGGCGGGGCCATCGCCCAATACTCGGAGAGGGCGGCGAACCTCAACGCCATCCGCGGACGTCTCGAGCTGACCGAGCACCTGCGCACGAACGCGTTTGACCGTTCTCATCTGCTCTGTCGCTTCGACGAACGCAGTATCGACAACCCATACAATCAAGCGCTGAAGGCCGTACTCCGGGTCCTTCTGGGGTTCGCACTGAGCCCGAGGACTCGGGCGATGGTGGCGGCGTTCCTTCATCGCTTTGACGAGGTGACCGATTGCAGGATCAGGGCTCGCGACATTGACGTGCTCCGCCTTGATCGCACCATCCGACATTGGGAGACAGTATTTGCGCAAGCCCGCTGGCTGCTGTCAGGCCTCTATCCGGATGTTCGCACCGGCGACGCAGCTGGTTCGGCGCTGCTGTTAAACATGGAAAAGCTCTTCGAGACGGTGCTCGGACTGCGCATCCGACACGCCTGTCAGATGCACGGGGGTGGTCGCCTCTCTGTCGGACTACAGGGGCCTGTGAAAAACCTCGCCACGTCGGGCTTCCAGCTGCGGCCTGACATCACCGTTCAAAGCGGAGACGAGAGCCTCGCCATCCTCGATGCAAAATGGAAGCGCCTCGATCTCGGCGAGCCGAACTCGGGCGTTTCGAGTGGTGACGCTTATCAGATGAACGCCTACGCCAGTCGCTACCGCTGCAAGCGACTCGCGCTCGTCTACCCGGCGTCCGGGGATTGCCCGCCTGGGAAGATCACCGAGTTCGTGCTCATGACCGAAGAGCGGCCGATACTGGAGGTCGTCGCGGTCGATGTTCGAGAGCTCGCCTTCGGCAGCGGGATCCCGGCCGGTATCAATGGGATGATCCCGATCGAGCGGCACTGGAAGCAACGGATATCGCAGGCACAGAATTACGAAGCGGCGTGAAGGACTTCGGCTCCTCTTGCTTCCACAGTGCTTGCACGGGGCGGTGGAAAAGCAAACGCCGCCCTGGAGGAGGTGGATTCCAGCGCGAGGCTCGCCATTCGATTAGGATTCAGAAACCGTTGGCATCTTTCAAAGATCGAAGGCATCCTAGTGTTTGTTTCCATGGAGGAGCCGATGGGGCGTGGTGGATATCTAGGGGGTAGCACCATTATCCGTCCCGGCTTCGGGTGGTTCTCCAACGACGCCAGGACATCCGACCCACCCCCTCGGTCTACGTCGGGCCAAACTTCTCGCAGCCCGAGCGGGTCAAGCGCGAACAATGCAAGGCAAAAGCCAAAGGTCGATGAGAAAATCCTCTGGCGCGGTTACGTGTCCAGTATCATCAGCGCTCACTTGACCGGTGCTTCGGCCCCGAACCCTCCCAAACAGATTCGCGAAGCTGCCCTGCAGGTCGTGGCATTGTCCGGCGATTCGTTCACTTGGGCAAAAACGCACCCCGAGTTTTCGAAGCTTTATGAAAAGCGGTCGAGGAAGCTGAAAGGGAGACAACCTGTCGCTGTCGAAAAGGCGGCATTGCCACCAGCTTCAGTTCAAAGAGCAAAGAGTAAGACACCGCCGCCGGGGATTCATGCCCACCCTGAAATGGCGGCACTGGCGAAGGAGCGCGACTTCATCCTCAGCAAAATTGAAACCGCCCAGAGTCGCATAAGACGGCTCGAGGAAGAACTTCGCGAGGTGGACAGCAGGTTGAACTTCGCTCGCCGAATTTTGCAAGCACCTACCACCGGCTGAATACGGGCAATCTGCTTTTCATCCGCTCGAACTCCCCGACGCCCACGCCCCTCCATGTGCCATGCCGCTTCTCAAACATTTCGCGGCAAGGACAAAGCAATGAAGAAGCCCGGCATAGGGTCAGGGACGCCAAGGGCTCTCAGCACGCCCCTTAAAAAGGCGTCCTCCGTGGGGACCTCATCCGGTGAGTTCCAGAGCGAGGTGCAACACCCCCGGGCCGAGTTAAGCTCGGCTTGGTTGTCCAGACCTTTGGGAGTGTTGCAGTGTCATCGTATTCCCACCTGTCTTCGGCTGAAAGGGAGCAGATCGCTATCCTCCAGGCTGCGGGCCATTCCACAAACGCCATCGCCGAGGCGCTCGGGCGAGCACCGTATACCATCGGCGGTGAGCTGAGGCGCAACTGTCTTGCCGGCGGCGGTTACTCGCCCCACCACGCCGACGGGGCCCATCTTGAACGGCGCCAGCGCGAGGCTGCTCTGGAAGGCGACGAACGCCTGTCTCGTTTCGTCATCGATCGCCTTTCCGAAGGCTGGTCTCCCGAACAGATCGCGGGCTGGCTGAAGAACGGCGCGGAGCCGAAGTTGCGCTCGCTCGTCACCGAGACGATCTACGCCTTCGTCTACCGTCCGTCCCAGAAGGCCGCCGAACTCTGGCGCTATCTGCTGCGTCGGCGAAGAACCCGCCGCCCAATGAAGGCACGCCCGTCCCGCGACGCCATCAAGGACCGCCGTTCGATCCACGACCGGCCGACCTCGGCCGCCGATCGAAAGCAGGCGGGCCATTGGGAGGTCGATCTCGTCATCTGCAAGAGGCCTCGGCCAGTTTAAAGTTGCCGACTGTGATGATTCGCCCGCTAAATTTTCCGAATGACCCTCGTTTTAATTAGAGCAAGAAGATGCGCGCGTAGACCCGTCGGTACGTGTCCACCGCTGATAACGACGCCGGCCTCCATATTTTTCTCGAGTGCGTGTCCAGTAAGGTTTGCACTGGTCAAAAAGGCCGTGAGCCCGTCGGCGACAGCTACTTTCGCGTGAACCCTTCCTTCATCGAACGGTGCAGGCCGGTCGGTCCAGACATACAGGGCTGCCGAAGGCACACAGCGCCGCATCGTGGCGACAGGGTCGACGGATAGGCTCCCACCTTGGCTCGCGGAGGTCTCCAGTAGAATACGGACTTCGATGCCGCGAGCAGCTGCGGCGTTCAATGCGTCGACGACCGAGGAGACATCGTATGCGACGAAGCTGACGAGAAAGAGGTCAGTCTGCGCGCGATGGATGAGATCCAGAAGCACCTGCTCTGTGCGACGGGTGGCGACGAAGGGTGTTGTCGGGCCTGTCCAGACGAGTTCGACACTGCTCTCGCGCTGTGCCTGTTGGCGGGCGTATGCCGCGCCGACCAATATGCCGGCAAATACATCACCTGATATTTCCGTCTGCCTCCACGCGGCGATCAGACGATCGAGCGCTGCGCGAGCAGCCGGCGTAGTCACAAGCTGATGCAGGTTTCCATCTCTTTCGGCCGACAGCGAGCCGCGGACACGATCAGCAAGTGCTTCGATCCTCGACGGAGACAACAGGGCCACGAGATCCGTGGCTGCGATCAGCATCGCTTCCATCAGACGGTCTCGAAGAATGCTGCATCGGGGTTTTCGAGCGTGGGCACGACGAGGGAGCGATCGAGATGGCGATTTCCCCTCTCACATGACGTTTCCGAGACAAAAGAACAAGCGTGACACGCTGCGCCGTGAAGCGACTGATCCTTGCTTGGATCGTGTTCTGAACAGAGGGGATCGGAGGCGCAGATATATGCGCGGTCCAGAGCTTGGCGTAGAAGTCGGCCGAGATTTTCGGGCTTGCCGAGTTCTACCAGTCCCCCGAGGGTTCCATCGGAGTCTGCCGCAGCCGTGTAGATGAGAAATCCGGCTTGATCCCTTCCGTCCTCGACATCCGCATATATCCGTTCACGAATGCTCGCGGCATTATAGCCGCACTCCAGCGCCAGTTCCCGGATCAGCATGTGCGCAAGGGTGTGGAGCATGACGTAGCGGACGCCTGGATAACCTTCGTTTGGGTCGAGGTTTCGCTTGTGACGCCATCCGCGGTGCCCCTGTCTGAGTCGAGCATCAAGCGATTTCACGGTCTCCTTGTCCGCCCAAGCCTTCAATGCATCGACATTGAAGCGGATGAAAATACCTTCTCCCTGAACCTGAGTGGCTGGCACCCAGTTAGGCGCGGCGCGTCCGAGTGGAGCGCGTGGGGCCGCGTCGTCTCCCGTGCCCTCATCCGGGGACTCGACCCTCGTGAACCCGAGGAGTGCATTCACCTCACGAAGGCGCTCCAGCAAGAGGACGCGTGTGATCGCCGAACCAAAGCCTGAAGGAATGGCGACCTTCTTGCTCATGAAGTGCGGATAGTCGGTCGGCGGGCTGTCGGCCGTCAGCACATCCCATTCCGGCCCCTTCAAATCACTCTGTTCGACGGTCGATCCACCATTGCGATGGACTTCTATGGCGGTCCAGATCTGATCGTCGGTGAACTGCTCGATCCCGGGCAACTGAGCGGTCTTCTTGAGGGTCTTGACGACGAACGCGACCTCGGCAGCGGAACTGACATCTTCGAAGAAGGTCCAGCCGTCCGCGACCAGTTGCGCCAAAGGACTTCCTGTTTGCGGGATGGCCAGGACCGACAATGTGACGGGGAACCAGCCATTCGTTGCCCCTAGAAGGATGGCACGAGGGTCTTCAGTGCAATCGTCTTCGAACTTGTCGATGTGCGGATGTCGCCCGCGGCACCCCGGTAGATTGTCTCGACCGGCCTGACCGAAGGCCTGCGCCATGTTCTTCGATGCGCCGCAGCCGTCACACTTGACCCACAGGTTCTCGGTTTGAAGCGATGCGCCGCTCTCGAAGAATCTCAACGTCGCTCGGCATGTGCTCGGCCCACCATGAACGAACCAGTGCCAAGCAAAGTCATCGAGATGGCCAGCACGACACGCCATGAGGAAGCGGGCCGGAACCGCATCGGCATCTCTGGCCCTTTGATTGTTGTTCGATCCTCGACAACCCTCATGAACGAAGCGCGTCGATTCCGGGCGGTACCTGTTCTCTTTCAGCTTGAACAAGCCGGCGTCATAGGGTGACAGCAGCCCGCATTTCACACAGCGCAGCCATCTCGGGAAAGGCTTGACGGGCACGCCGATCAGCGCCGCGGCAGAAAAGGGGTCTATGATGTCCCTCTCGCCGATGGGTGGCATACGTAATGAATCGACTTGGGGACCGAGCACGCTCCGGACATTGGCGAGCAGGCGTGCCTCTTGTATCGGCTGACACCGATCTTTCTCCCAGCGATCGATCCCCATCGTGACCACCGACATGTTCGGGAGGTCGATCAATGCTCCTGGACCATAGGTCCAAAGCAACTGGCTCGGTCGGATTTCTCCTACGGGTGTCCTGCTCATTGCTGATCCTCCTCGGGCTGCGTCACCCGCGGTCGCCAAGTCGGATCACTGGTCGATCGATCGTCCTCCATCACGAGCCGCACGCCGGGCTCGACCTCTCGCATCGACATCGGGACGGTCCAGTCGGTCCAGGGCTTGATGCCGGGCGCCGAGAGCAGCGGATAGGCGGTGGGACCCGCGCCATGCTTCTGGTAGACGAGTGTGCGGCCGCCGACGCCCGCTTCATTGGCCCAATCGTCGGCACGGCTCTTCATCTCGGCTTCGGTCAAAGCCTTCTTCCCCGAATCCTCGGTGACTTCCCAGGTTCGGGCGGCGATGGCTCCAATCGTTTCCAGCATCTCGTTGAGGCTCGGACTGTTCATCGCGCCAGCCCCATCGTTCGCCGCAAAGGGATCATAGGTATGGCGCATGATGGAAAGCATCGCGCCCGTAAGCCCTCGGTCCAGCGCACGCGGTGAGAACGGCGTGACGGATTGGGCTTCGACATGCTGGTAGAAGGTCGCGTGGTAGTGCTCGAATGTCTCGTAGTGCGACAGGTCGCGAGGCCGCGCCCACGTCAGCACGGTCGCCACGAGCCCCGGCGGCGTACGGCCCACACGGCTCGTCGCTTGGATGTATTCGGCCGTTCCCTTTGGCTGACCGTTGACGACCATCACCCCGAGACGATTCACGTCGACACCGACCGACAGCATATTAGTCGCCAGCACGGCATCGATCGGTCGGGCCTCTCCTGGCTTCCTGTTGGTGAACCATTTGCCCTGTGCCGGATCGAAGACCCCCTCGAATGGAACCTCGAGCTGATCGAGGTATCGCGGAATGTCCTGGCTCGAGACGCGCGACGTCAGTTCGCTGATTTCCTCGACACGTCGCTGGGAGAGCCCCGGCCGGTCCACCAAGCTCATGTTGACGCGGAACGAACGCGTCTGGACGTCGTCTTCCGCCAACCGCTTCATGCCGCCGAGTTCTCGCAGCGAGTTGAAGTAGCCGACGAGCGTCATGTAGGGGTCGGCCACCGGACCGAACCGATCGAACAGTGCCTGCGCGGCGGTCAGGAATGCAGTGTAGGTCCTGATCAGCACCGCAGGACGCGAGCTGCCCGGCGCACAGACGCCCATGTAGCGCCGCCCGGGTTTCTCGCCGATTGGTCGCTGTACGGAGAAGAAGTTATCCTCGACGTCCAATCCCGTGGGCGGGAACACCGAGATTCGGCGCATGAAGACATTGCGTACCTGATCATCTGCGCGCCGCACGGTCGCGGTGGAGGCGACGACTTTGGGGCGGACTTTCGTGTCGCCTAGAACCCAGCTGCTCAACTCGTCGACGGCCGTCTCGTACAGGCCCACCATCGTGCCCAGTGGACCGCTGATGAGGTGGAACTCGTCCTGGATGATGAGGTCTGGCGGCCTGATGGCGCGGACCGGCTTTACACTGGCGGCGGGATACGAACCCCTTGCCCTGTGTCCGGTGCCACAGTCGTGGCTAGGCCAGAGCAGGCCATGGCGTCCGCACTCCTGATCGACGCGGCCGAACAGGTTTCGAACCTCGGGGCGCCACGCCATCATCGCGAACTTGTCGACGGTCGCGATCATCATCGTCGGAGGGCGGTGATAGATCTCCTCGTCGACGACCTTCACCGGAAGCCCCGGGTGAGGTTGGCCACTCGATTTCGCTTTCGAGAATTCGCAACCGCCGAGCTTGTCGCCGCAGTGGATCAGCGTTCTTCCCGCGACCCTGTCCACCTCGATGTCGCGACCGCCGGAAATCTCCGAACCGCACCACGGACAGCTGGTCAGCTGTGCTGGCGAGGCAATGCCGGCCTTGTTGCGGTCGTTGTTTCGAATGGCCTCAATGGCCTGATGAGAGGCTTCCGTCGTCCCCGGAGTCACACGGTTGCCCACCCAGAGGCCGAGCGTGAACGGTTCCTTGCCCCACGTCTTGTCGTCCGTGCGGCGGATCACCTCCATCGCACAGAGCAGCGTCGTCGCCCGTTGGAATTGCTGCAGGGTCAGAAGTCTAAGGGTGTAGCGCATGATGACGGCCAGACCGCGGGAGGCGTCGAGGCCGCCCAGATCGTTCTTCAGCCGGCGCATGGCCATGGCGAAAGCCGCCACGCCGAGATAGGCCTCGGTCTTGCCGCCACCCGTCGGGAACCAGAGCAGATCAGCGAACGCCTCGACCGGCTTCGTCCGGTCCGGATGTGCCGGATCGGCGAGCGATGGGATCGACAGCAGCAGGAACGCCAGCTGGAACGGGCGCCAAGATCTGTTCTTCGGCACGTCCAACGTGGTCAAATCGACGGTCTCGTTCCGTCTACGCTTCAGCGCGTAGATGCTTCGGACACGCTGCATGGCCATGGACCGGTTGGCGAAGCGGAATGCCTCCAGCGCTTTCGGATCGGCGAAGAGCGTGCTCATGCCCTCTCGGAGGCGCCGCAGGATCTCCTCGCAGCGCTCGATGACGTCCTTGCCCGGATCGTCGAAGCCGGTGATCTCCGACCCCAGCCGGGCTTTCTGCTCGTCGATCCAAACGGCGTAATCGTCGATGAGGCACGAGAGCGCCTCGCGCAGTGCGTCCGGCGCCATCTCCGCCAGTCGGGTCATGTCGAGCCAGCCCTCGTCGAGCATGCGGCGCATGGCCGGGCGGTCCCTGGGGTCGAGGCCAGGCGTTTCGGTAACGGCGACTTCGTAGCGCGGGATGATCTCGGTTCTGACGCGATGGGCCTTCGTCGGATCCTCGGGCGTCGTGTCGGCGTGGACGGACACCCCGTGGCCGACCGCGAACTCCAGCCGGTCGCGATAGATGAGAGCAAGGCGGTCGCGTTCCGGATCGTCGACCACGACCTCGTTGGACGGCCGGCGGCGGAACACCGATTTGTCGCTCTGGCCCTCGGGGGCCTCGACGGTGATCTCCGGCTGGAACAGCCAGGCGCGGTCCTTGTTGTCTTCGGGTTCCAACTGCCCGTTGACGAGGAACAATGTGACCAGGCGCTCCCCCTTGTTGTTCGTCCGAACCGTCCCCTGCAGGCGGACATCCGGTTGATCAGGGTCGGGAGTGGACGGCTTGATCGGCCCGTCGACGAGCGGAACGGCCACGAAGCCACCGCACGGGATCCGCTGCCAGACCCTGACCTTCACCTCCTCCTCGTGGCCGGTTTGACGGTTCTTCCGTGTCTTGACGATGTCGTGCTCATCGTTGGGAACGCGCTCGTAGCGTCCCCATCGTGCATCGACTGCCAGCTTCTCGACGTTGGGCGCCACGCAGAAGGTCAGGCCCAAGCTGGAGGGAACCAGCGACTGGTTGTTCGTGGTGTCGATCTCATCAAGGGCGTCGTCCTCGGGTTCCACCCTGCCAGATGCACTGGCGAACTCGGCGCCGGGCTCGTGGAGCGGCGCCGTCCGTTCATCCTCGAGGTCGCCGGCTTCCTCGGCCGCCGAAGCCGGTTCGACCCCGGCCGCCTGGTCGTCGTCCGGCCGGCGCGGCGCCAGCTTGCCGACCAGATAGCGGTCGCGGACGCTCATGTCCTTGATCAGCTCATGGGGGCCACCGGCGGGGCCGAGCAGATCGTCACGCACGGCGAGTTCCAGGAGATCGCGGGTGTAGGCGACATCGTCGATCAGCGGCACTGCGCCGGGGTCAGGAACGCCGAGCAGCGGTAGGATGCGGAGGAACTCGTCCCATGGGAGCCGCACAACAGGGGCGGTCGGCGCGGTCAAGCCGAGGTCGGCGAGCGGCACGGACGGTTCGACGGTCTGCCAATGGTCGAAATGGATCGTGGCGCCGTCGAGGTCCGAGCGGATGCGAAGGATACGGCCCACCTCGGAGACGTTGCCACCATCGTCCAGTGCGACGACCCAGTGGCCCTCTTCGATTGCGCCGTGAGTGGTCGACCCCACGTCGATACGGACGGAATAGCGGGGCGCGTTGGACGTCCGCTTGACTATCCAGGCGCTGACAGATGGTTCGGTAGTCGTGGTCAGATCGGCCATCGTCAAGCACCCCTATCATTAATTTTTAAGAGAACATCGTCGAGGTCGAGCGTAAAATCCGGCGTTTCACTATTTCTTCTGCGGCGCCCGCGCGCCTTGCCCGACCCGGACTTTCCAGCGTCGGATTGCTTGACGATTTCTTCCTCATGTTGAGCTTTGTTGAGGGCGACTAGTCTTCGAAGCAGCTCTTCTCGGATTTCTTCGCTGAGCGAATAGCGCCATTGTGTGCTGCCAGAAGATGCATTCACTTCATGGAAGTCATAACTGACGTCCAGATCGGCCCAGCCAAAAGCTGCTGCCACATGCCTATCTAGGGTCTCGAAAAGCACCCTGAGTTCTGCAATTCGAGAATCATCGTTGTCGGGCGAATGAACCGCGTTCATGAGATCGGTGAGGCCGCATTGATGGTCCGCGCTCCAAGCGACGGCGATGTCGTTGAAGCGAAGGGCCGCATCGACTCCCTCTTGCGACACCGCCCCGCTCGGCAGCGGAAACTTTGCTATCGATTCGCTGATGGATAGCTGAAGAGTTACTCCTAAGCCTGCGCCGCTGTAGGCTTCAAGCCATGATCGGAATGGGGTGCTCAGGCATATAGGAAATAAATCATCCCTTTCGAAGCCGATCAAAACCACCTTGTTGGTGTAGATCCAATCTGAGGGAGCCAGCATGCAGATGGGATGTTTGGTCACCTTGGAATATGCAATGAACCTTTCGTTCTGGCGAATCCTGCGCATCAAGTCAGCGCGGTGATTCCAGAACTGCCACCAACGATCGATAAGACCTTTATAGCTTTTCAAGGCTTCTGGTGTCCGGGTCGGTTGCACGACCTCAGTAATGAATTGATAAGCCTCAGGCCAATCGCGTTGGATGTCGCCGAGTTCACGGTCGGCAATATCAAGCGCCCACCGCGCTACGTCATTCAAGGCCGAACTGGTGATATCATCGCCGGTGACGTAGGGCCTTAACAGACTGTTTGGTTCATCCTTCAGGCGTTCGAACCAAGGATGGTCCGGGGTGATAACGAACGCCAGTCCCTTACTGTTATCCACGCCCGCAAAGCTGAATATGCCGTCCGACAGCGCGACGGGTGCCCAGCTATTTGCTTCTTCTGGCTCAAGGCGAGGTCCGATGCGATCACAATCATGACCGTCTGCATCGTTCCGTCCGTTCCACTCGCCCTTGAAGAACCCGACAACTGCAACGACGACGGCAGCTGTGCCCGGCCATGGCATTCCCTTTCTTGCGAAGTAGATACTACCTCGCTTGACTATCTCTCCGAGCCCAAGGACGATCGCACTGCCTTCTGCAATGTTGCTCGTAGCAAGCAGGCCGTAGCTGCCTCCTCGCCTCATGAGATCGGCAGCGCGTCGGTGAAAGACGACACAAAGGTCGATTTTTGCGGGAGAGACTCCGAGAACCAGTTGGCACTGCCATTGGAACCGTTCGCCCAAAGCTCCCTTCCACAAGCGGTTGCCCAAGAACGGTGGGTTCCCGACGATGGCGTCAAAACCTCCATTTTCTCGGTCAAAGACCTCTGGAAATTCAAGCGGCCAATGGAATGGGTGCCGCGCGGTGCTGTCTAGGGAGTCTTTTGCCAAGTCAGTTGATGCATCGCGCCGGACCCTATCCTTCTTTGAGTTTTCGCCACTTACCATGGCATCGGCGAATGCAGCCAGCGTCTCGATCCTGGCTGTCCGTTCTCCAGCCCGATCTTCAGCCAGAATAATGCCGACGAACGCATCGGCAATGAGCGTCGGCAGTGCCAGCTCGCCGCGCGATTGCGTGTCGAGTGCCGCCATGGCTTCGACATCCTTTATGTCGCGAATGCGGATATCCCGCAGACGCGCGCGAAGTTCGAGTGCCTTGTCGATCGCTAACCGGATCGTCCGACCGAATAGTCGAAGCTGAGTCTTTCCCTTCGGGCTCATGTCGAGCTCGACCAGCTGACCAAGATCGTGAATGCCGAGAAGGCTGTCGCCACTGCGCAGATTGTGGTCAAGGAAGCCGAAGGGCCGTCCCTTGGACGTCGTGGTGAGCCAGAGCGAGAGCTTCGCTAGTTCGACAGCGAGCGGATTCTTGTCCACGCCGTAGAGGCAGCGTTCCGCCACGAGGCGGCGGGCAATGACGGCGCGCTCCTCGGCGTCCTGAGACAAGGGCTCGAAACCCTCGCCATCGCCTTCATCGAGAAGGCGGCCTTCGCTGTCGATCCGCTTGCCGCTCGCTTCGGTCACCGACCAGGCCTCGACAAGCCGGTCGGAGAGCCAGCGGCACGCCTGAACGAGGAAGGCTCCGGACCCCATGGCAGGGTCGCAGATCTTCAGGTCGAGCAACTCCTCGGCGCTCCTCAGCTCCCAATCCTCGGGCGCCTTGCCCTCGGCCGGACCGCGATAGGCGGCGGGCGTCAGCGTCTCCTCGACAATCTTCTCCGTCAGGCTCTTGGGCGTGTAGTGCGTGCCGCTCTCGCGCCGTTCGGCGCCGAGAACGACGACGAAGGCGCCCTTGTGGTGGACGAGCGGATAGCCCCAGGGGTCGGTCCGCAGGAGGGGCGCGTAGGGCAGGATGCGGTCGCGCAGACCGATGTCGCCGCGGCAAACGGTGAGCAGGCGCGCGGCGAGACGATCGTCGGCTGCCCGCTCGAGGGCGCTGCGGATGGCGGACTCCGAGCGTTCGCTCCGTTCCTTCAGCAGTTCAGCAACCCTCGCCGGACCATCCAGGCGCGCCGACTCGACCTCGCCGAGCGTCACGCGCGGACTCTTGGCCTTCGCGCCGCTATCGAGTTCCAGGGTGACGTCGTCGACGCGCTTCACCGTGCGTTCGAGGAGGCCCTCGTAGACGTGCCCGATCTGCTCCACGTCGAGCGCGCGGTAGGACAGCGTGCGGCCTTCGAAAGTCTGGATCGCTTCCAACAGCAGCAGAACGGTGCGGTCGTCGATCGGCAGCGGTTCAGCCGGATCACTGCGCCAGCTCGTGCCCTTCTGGCGTCCTTCGAGGAAGGGGTAGCGATCGGGGTCGAACAACGAACCACCGAGCGCGGGCAGCCGCAGCGTCGGATGATCGATACCGCCATACACGCCACGAAACAGGGCGAGCAGCCGACACCAGGCGGATCTGCGACGCTCGAGGATCTCTTCGGAATCCGCGCGTAGCTGCATCCGCAGGCTGGAGATGGCGTAGAAGGAGTCGTAGCGGGGATCACCGAGCAGGAGCAGGGCGCGTTCCTCGGCCGATAGCAGGAAGACGAGCCGCATCATGACCGTCAGACCGGCCTCGTAGAGCTCTCGCGGATCGACGTCGCGCAGGAGTTCGCGATTGCGATCCTGGTCGGCGCGGTCGAGGGCCTGAACGAGCACTTCGACGGCGCGCCGGACCTGTTCTCCGAGCGCTTCGGTCACGTCGTCCTGGTGCTTCAAGGACCGCTCATAGAGCGCCGGCAGCTTTGCTTCTTCCGGTCCGAAGAAGCGGCGGATGCCCAGAAGGCTGACGAAGGCGCGCAGCGTTTCGGGTTCCTGGCCCCAGAGCCGCGCATACCAGCTCGCGAAGCCTGCCACGGCGCCGACGGGCGCGTGGACGAGCATCCAGCGCTCACCATTGGTGACGATGCCAGTGGGGCATCCCGTCGCCCGGAGCAGAGCGACCATCCGGTCGGCCGGGGTGATCGCGAGGCCATCGAAACGGCGCGTCGCGTCCAGGTCGGTGTCCGGCTGATAGACGTGGATGAGCAGAAGCGGGTCGTCGGAGTTCGTCGGATTCACGACGGCCAGGTCGGGCGCGACCGTGACCCCGTGTTCGGGCATCGAGACAGTGAGCTGCTCAGGCAATGTCGCGCCCTTGCGCAGCACCGTCTCATCCATTTCCAGCGCGGTGACCAGCACGTCGTCGATCCAGGCCGCGTGCAGCGCTGGAAGGTCGAGGTCGTCCATGTCGACGGCATCGCGCCATTCCTCATAGGTCCGACGAAGCCGCTGAGGTCGCCCGGAAGGCAGAGCTTCGAGGCCTTGCGGGAAGACTTCCCGCAGCACGGGCACCGCCAGAAAGGGCCCAGAGACTTCGATGAGGTTCAGCCACTCGTGATCGTTGCTCATCCGCGCTTCTCCGTCGCGAGGGAGTTCGGAACCAGCAGCACCACGGCCACGGGGAAGGTATGCTCGACGGCATTGGAGTGCCGTTCCTCGATCGCGCGTAGCTCTTGCTCGCGCTCCTGCGGGACCCGGGCCAGGCGTGCTTCGAGGGCCGCTCGGTCACGCTTGAGCTGAGTGCGTTCGTCCTCGGAGAAAAGAGAGAGCTGCACGGGTTGCTGTTCCGCCGCGATCTCGGTCTTCAGCGCTCGTTCGAGATCGTCCAGGACTTGGCGGATGTCCTCGGCCTCCTTGCGTTTGCGGGTCTCGATCGTGTTCACGAGGAAGCGTAGCCGGTCTTTCGAGCGTGCCTCGACGGCTGCCAGAACGGAATCACGCTGTTTGTCGAAGCGCGTCCTCAATGCGTCGAACGTCGCATCCGACAGGGCCGCAGGGCGCGACTCCTCCAGCCATCGTCGGACCTCCGTGACCCGTTCCTCCCGCCGAAAACCGGCATCGCGCAGATAGCCGCCAGCCTCCGTGAGCTCCTCGTGCAGACGATGATGGTTCCCGCCGGTCACGACGAGCCGCGACACCACCACCACGGCCGGTCCCTCGATCCGCCCATCCGGAAGCGACCTGACGGTCACGCGGTGAAGCTTCTTCACGTCGTCACGGGCCCAGATCTCCGCGCGCAGGAGCCGCAGACTCATCTGGACAAGCCGGTGGTTCAGGTGGACGAGGACGAGGTCGTCACGCCCCTTGGCGACCTCGTGGTCGAAGGTGATCGGGCGGACCTTCTGCGTGTAGGGGTGTTCGAGACCCTCGAGGCATCGGGACCAGGAACCCGAGAGCGGCGGCATTCGGAAAACCGTGCCATCTGGTGCACCGGCCAGAGAAACGGGCTCCAAGTCGGGTTTGTCCGCAAGACGCAACGCCGTGCGTACCGCCCGCTCGATGTGGTCGGGCACGAGGCTCTGTTCGTGCCGGGTCTCGTTCAGCCGCTCATGGAGTTTGGCCACACGTTCGCGAAGGTCGCGCTCCGCCTTCACGAAGCGGCGGGATTTCTCCATCCGGGCTTCGGCTTGTCTCGTGTCGAGATCGCGGCGGCGCCCCTCGAGAAGGTCGGGCAGTTGAGGCGCGATGACGGGGTTCACGCTCCCCATGTCGGCGCGCATTGCATCCAGTTTGCGAAGCGCACGGAGGATATCGTCACCGTGGCCTCCCACAGCATCCACCGGATGCCAAATGACGACCTCGCTCGCGCGTTGACCATGACGGTCGATGCGCCCGTTCCGCTGTTCCATCACGTTCGGGTTGTACGGAATTTCGAGGTGGATCATCAGATGGCAGTGGTTCTGGAGATCGATGCCCTCGGAGGCGGCGTCGGTCGCCAGCAGTATCCTCACCGGGGATTCCGCGGGGTTGGCCTGGAACGCGGCTTTCACGCCCTCGCGTTCTTTCGGGTCCATACCACCATAGATGAGAGCCAATCGCTCGCCCCCGAAGCCGTGAGATGCGAGGATCTCCTGCATCCATTGCTGAGTGGCGCGATACTCGGTGAACAGGATCACCCGCTCGTTCGTCCACCTGTCACCGTCCTTCAGGTGACTGGCCAGCCAATCCAGCACGGCGGTGGCCTTGGCATCGGCCCGACGAGCCGCCTGTTGGGCCCAGGATCGCAATCGGTCGAGCATCCGGCGTTCTTCGTCGGTCGGTGGCCGGACATGCTTGCCCGCTTCCTCGATCGCTTCAGCCTCGGCGGCATCCCGCTGTGCGTCGTCTGCGTAGTCTTCCTCGGTCTTCGCTATCGCCCGCCGAAGGATGCGGTAATCGAATTTCTTCTGGCTGCGATCGCTAGCCGCCCGACCTTCGATCGTCGCGATATGCCGCTCCAGTGTCGCTGCGAAGGCTGCAGGTGACGATGACAGGCGCTTGCGCAGCAACTGGTGCACGAAGTGATCGACGGCCCGCCCTCCATCAGCACCGCCTTCGCGGCTCTTGATGTATGCTTCCAGCTGCCGCCGGGCATCCCTCTCGTCTTCGCCATACTCCACTGGCAGCGCTTCGAGCCGTCGCTCTGGGTAAATTCGCTTGCCACCCGCATCGACCAGATCGCTCTTCAGCCGACGGACCATCACCCGGGCGAGCTGGGGATCACTTGGGAGGACGTTTCTCGCGAACCGCTGATCATCGAGAAGTTCAAGGAGCGCGGTGAAGGACTCGGTGTAACCGTCGTGCGGCGTGGCTGTGAGAAACAGTTTGTGCTGGAAGTGTGGCGCGGCCAGACGAACCAGACGGGTCCTGAGGCTTTCGACAGCGTAGCGGCCGACGGTCGGCGCGACGTTGTGAGCCTCGTCGATGATCAGCAGGTCGAACTTCCTGGGATGGCTGACGTGCGGGGGCAATGCATCCCGCAGAAGACGCAAGCCTTCACCCTGCTTGGCCCAGTCCATCGACGTGATGAGACGAGGAAAAGACGTCCACGGATTGGCGTGGAGACCTCGCTCACGGCGCAGACGCTTGACGTAGTCCGTATCGACGATCCGGAACTCGAGTCCGAACTTCTCCTGCATCTCGACGCGCCACTTTTCCTGCAACGAGGCAGGGCAGAGCACCAGGACCGTGCGGGCGCGGTGACGCAGGAGCATCTCTTGAACGACGAGCCCTGCCTCGATGGTTTTCCCGAGGCCGACGTCGTCGGCGATCAGAAGATTTGTGCGCGCCATGTCGATCGCGCGCACGAGCGGATCCAGCTGATAGTCCTCGATGCTGACACCGCTGCGGAATGGCGCCTGCAGATAGCCGCGATCCGCGTTCGTCGCAGCGCCCCAAACCACTGCGTCAAGGAAGGCCTGAAGCGTTGAGGGGTCGTCCAGACCGGTCATGCGCGGCAGTCCGGCCCGCTCGATCACATGCGCCCCGGGCTCCAACTCCCAGAGAACTTCGATCTCTTCACCCAGCGCATCCTCGTCGATCGAAGCCAGCCGGACGAGATGCCGCTTGGGCAGTCCGGGGGCAACCGAACCGCCATCGACCTCGGAGACGATCCATTGGCGGCGGCGAGCCTCGACCAGCTGGCCAGGCTCAGGCGCAGTGACGTGGGCGACATTAGCCACCATTTCATCCGCAGTCATCGACATAGGTGAGCCCCATTCTTCTCGCGCGCGCCGACGAGTTCGGCGATGCGGTTCGCGGCTTCGGTGGCGTCTTCGTGTTCCCAGATCCGGACCGTCTCCCAACCGAGGGCGTTCAGCCGCTGATCGGTATCGGCATCCCTGGATCGATTGGTTTCGATCTTTTCCCGCCAGAAATCGGCATTACTCTTCGGCCAGGAAGCGTGCTGGGGGCAGCCGTGCCAGAAACATCCGTCGACGAAAACGGCTATCCTTGTCCTGGGGAAGACGATATCGGCGACGCGTCTGGGCTTCGTCAGGAGCGGAACGTGGAGGCGGTAGCGCAGGCCCTTGGCATGCAGAACCCTGCGGAGGTCGATTTCCGCTTGCGTGCCCTTCTGTCGCACGCGGGCCATCCGACGACTGGCGTCATGCGACGAGGGACTTACGCGCGTCATCCGCGACGGCTCCCTTCTTCTTTCTTTTCGTCTTCTCGGCTTCAATTCCGAGATGGGCTGCGATGCTCTGGCCGATCACCTCGCCTAGAGTGACCGGAACCGCATTTCCAATCATCCGTCCCAAGGCCTTAAAATGAACGGGAACCCCGTCGGGTATGAAGGAATAGGACTTGGGGAAGCCTTGCAGAATTGCGCCCTCACGCAGAGAGATCGCGCGGTCTTGCTCTGGATGTCCAAACCGTCCGTTCCCAAAGCCATAGAACTGGGTCGTCAAGGTCGGCGCGGGTTCGTCCCAGACCATCCGGCCGTAAACGCCCGGATACGTATGGCCCGTCTCACGACGATGGCAGTCGGCGACGAGATACTTTGGCCAGTCACGCCACGTGCCGCCGGGACGAGACGCACGAACTCTTTCGAGGTTCAGGTCGGAGAGCTTTGACGCGGCATGCAGTGGATCCTTCGGATGGGTCCCACCCTGAGCTATCGGCGCGAGTTTGCCGATCGCCGCGCGAACGGTCGTCGGGCTATCATGCCTCGGGGCGACCAGCTCGATGGGGCCGAGTCGGGAGGCCAGCAGCACCATGCGCCGGCGGTTCTGCGGCAGCCCATACAGCGAGCAATCAACCACCCCTTGGTGGACGTCGTACCCCATGTTCTGCACGGTCTCGACGAAGTCATCGAACACCGCGTGCTTGGCGACCGAAGGCACATTCTCCATCGTGACCAAGTCAGGACGTGTGGCTTTGATCAGTCGTCCGAACTGGTAGAGCAAGCCCCAGCGGGGGCTTCCGACGACATCATAACGCTGGGCATAGGTCGAGAACGGCTGACAAGGGGCGCAACCGGCGAGCACCCGGACTTCGGCATCACCGAACAACTCGTTGAGGCGCTTGGGAGCGAGGCGCCCCACGTCTTCGTTGATGAAGCGCGCAGCGTTGTTCGCTTCGAAGGGGTGGCGGCAGGCTTCATCGACGTCAATACCCGCGACGACCTTGACGCCCTTCGAGATCAGGCCATGCGTGAGGCCTCCGGCCCCGCAAAAAAGGTCGACGCACGCGACATCAGCCATCCAATTTCTCTCCCCCCGCATGCTTCCCCTTCTGTGAACTGGACTCGGCCGCTTCGCTTTCCTTTTTATCGTCCGATGCTTTTCCGTTCCTCACCCAATCATCAACTTCGTCTGTCTTGAACTTCCAAAGCCTTCCGACCTTGTGCGCCGGCATGTCCTTCTTCGCGATCCAGCCATAGACCGTGTCTTTGCTGACACCGAGATATTCAGCGATCTCCTCCACGGAGACCCAGCGATCGGACATGGTTCGGCCCTTCATCGGCCAGTCTAATTTAGGGTTCGAGCATCTCACCAGGTCGGCCGAAAGTAAACCGAATGAAGCGGGTTTTCTCTGGTTAAGTGGGATTTAATCGGATTAGGGAGTTCGGCTGGCGCGGCTTGATGGGAGGCGTATGAGACTAGGCGACCGCGGGCAAGCTCGACCACTTGGTCCGAAAATCGGTCTTGGCGAAGAGAGAAGCGAGGAATGAGGACGCCCGTTCGCCCCGCGGCACGATCATGCCTGTTTTTGCTGGTACTCAATCCGATACCATTAGGATCGCTGTTCGGGGCGCTTCGATGAACCGATACGCAGCAATCAATCGAAAAGCGCGGTACCATACAGGGTGCTAGCCGAGAAGGGTGGCGTCCAACCCGCCTTCTGCTGGTCGCACGTCCGTCGCCGCTTCTACGAACTGGCCGCTGCCGGTGCCGCGCCGATCGCCGCCGAGGTGCTGGAGCGCATCCCGCGCTCTACAGGATCGAGGCGGAGATCCGGGGGCGATCTGCTGACGCTCGCCGTCTCGCACGCCAGGAAAGAAGCCTGCCGATCCTCGACGCGCTGGAGCCGTTCCTGCGCGAGAAGCTTCAGCTCATCAGCCAAAGACCAAAGCTCGCCGAGACGATCCGCTACGCGCTCTCACGCTGGGAGGACCTTTGCCGCTTCGCCGGCGACGGCCGCATCGAGATCGACAACAACACCGTCGAGCGTTCCATCCGCCCGCTTGCCCTCACGAGAAAGAACGCGCTGTTCGCCGGCTCTGACGGCGGCGCCGGCCACTGGGCCGCCATCGCCTCGCTGATCGAGACCTGCAAGCTCAACGGCGTCGATCCCCAGGCTTATCTGGCCGCCGTCAGCACGCTGATCATCCAGGGCCATCCCAACAGCGCCATCGATGATCTCATGCCGTGGCGGTTCAAGCCGTCCGACCGGCTCGCCGCCATGGCCTGAAGACGACGCTTACTTCTCGTCCACACTGACGCGCCCCCGACTTAGGACCGCCCGCCAGAAGCGGGGTCCATAAGCCAGGTGGCGCCCCATTGCCGCAGATTCTGGATTTACTGTGAAGCGTGGCGTTTCTCTGCCCGCCACTTTGTCCAGCGCTTCCGCTGCGCCTGTGCAACCCGCGCCTTTCCCTCGTCTGTTCTAGGCCCGGTCGAGCGGCCGCCATGCAGACGACAGCGCCTACGGCCCGGGTCAACACGGAGCTTACACAACCCGCCCTTACGATTGAGCGCGCCGCACGTCGGTCGCTCATTCCATGAGAGCGCTGTCTTGTCTCCGGCTAAGCCGATGTCTCCGAGGCGCTTGCAGCGTGCGCCAACACTGCAGGCCGTTTTGTCGCAAACCCGATTCCGGGTCGCCGGGCATACCAGCCAGCCATAGCGATGCCAGTATTCCCAGTTCGCTTGAGTGACAGTGGGCGGCGGCGGCTGACTCAGCGCAGCAGCAATCAATGTGGATCGTGCCGCTTCCTCTTGGCGCTGCTTCGATAGAATGTCTGCAACAATCTGGCGGGCTAAAGATATCAACTTTTGTCAACCTCCGTGTAATACCCCATGAATTCTCCCCTGTTTGGTCCGTTAGCGGGGTCAGCAAATGGCTGGCGGTTTGACTAGAAGTTCTGCTTTTGCGCCAGGCGCTCGGCCTCCGCGCGGGGCAGGCCTTCGTCATACTCAAGGACTGCAGCACGTTCGGCAACGTCAGCCTGCCCGTCTTCATTTGCTTCTTTAGAAGCTGTGCCGTTTGTGCCGTTTGTGCCATTAGCCTCGTTAGCCGGACCTTTTGGCACCATTGGCGCAAACGGCACAGAGGCCTGACGTGCTCTGGACAACCACTTGCTCATGACCGTCTCCCGAAAATGGTAGAGTTAACCTCATAGGTTTTAGCGGCTCTGCCGGCTTGCGATCCGGAGCGCGACGGCTTAGAGCGGATCAGCCCGGCTTCGACCAGTACGTTGCAGGCCGCATCCATTGCAGCAGACTCGCGCAGAAGACCGCCGACCTCACGCCGCACCTCACGGGCATTGAAGCTGACGATGCCCTTGCGCTTCAGATGGCGGGCAAGCGTCATCGCCCCGCGCTCGGCAACAGGGATAGATGCGTCCCCCAGCACCCGCTCGGTCATGGGTATGAAATAGGCGTCCAGCAGGCCCGCCGCGGCTGTCACCGCCTCAACCGAGATGGCGCACGGTTCCTGACTTTCGGGCCTGCCGCACCACCAGAGAAATTCCAGTACCGTTGCCAGCCGCAAGGCATGGCCGCGGGTCTTGCCGAGTGCTCCGGCGAATACACCGCTTGCCTCGTGCGCACGAGCGGCCATGTCCCTCCCAAACTCTTCCAGCACGTCGACGGCGGCCGGCGTGAGGTGCAAACGCTTGGGCTCCGGCTCCCCGAACTCATCGCTGCCCAACGTGAGTTCCGCTAGCCGGACAAAGGCTGCCTTGGCCGCGTCATCGTCGACCTTGTCGCGCGCTACGGAGAACTCCGGCAGCATGTCCGCCCAAGCCCACAAGATCCGAGAGGCGAGCCCGTCGTCAGGACCGTCGATGATTGTCGGCAGCTTGTCGGGCTGGACACCGCCTAGTAAGCCAACGCTCAGGTGGCGGATGCGCAGCGGCTCGGGGTTCTTCACTCGGTCGACGATGTAGCTCCGGCCCCCGTACATTTCGATGGCGAAGGCCCTGTCGGAGCCGCCTCCCCCGTACTTGTTGAAGGCGCCGAACCAGCCGGCCAGCTCGTCCCGCACAGCAAGGAGACCACGCGGCAGCGTGGCGGCAAGCGCGCTCAGCTTCTCCATTGTAAAGTCCATGACCCGGACGCGTGGCAGGACTGGCCTCGTCGGCGCAGCCGCATCCTCCGGCACGGAGGGCGGCAGCTTGTCGCCCTTAACCGCCTCTTTCACTTTTGCCTCCCACGCCTCTTGGCGAGCGCGCGAGATCTGTTGGTCCGTCTCAAAGCGACGCAGTTCGTCATCGAATCCGGCCGCCATCCTGTCTTCGGCATGGCGTATCAAATCGAAAGCCGCGTCCATAGCCGGAGACTTCCCCGATGACGGGGAGCCGACGATGCAGCACCACAGGACGGGCGGCTCTGCCCAGTGGGTGCCCGCCATCGCCCAACGGACATTTGCGATCATCGCCCCAACACAAGCCAGAAGTGATGTCGCGACATAATCGACAGGAGCGGAGGCGCCGGCTGCGCGACGCCTCACCCATGTCAGCCAGAACGGGCCGAGAAGGTCGACCGGGAAGTCGGGCGCCGGGCGCCGGTTCGTTCCGAGGAGCGTCAGGTCGGGTGACTGCCAAGGGTCGGGTTCCGCAGGTGCCTGACCCTCGCGGTCGCCATATTGCGGGAGGCGGTTTATGGGCGTGTACTCGTCTGCGCTAAGCATCAGGTGGATCCCTGTTGATAGACGGGACTCGGAGCTACAAAGCGGGCGGGGTCAAAAAGGCTGGCCACTAGGCCGAACAGCTCCTCGGAATGCTCCCGGTCCTCGCCGGAGATGCGGCCGAGCGCATCGAGAAGGTCACGAGCGGCGACTGCGGGGTTGACGACGACCGCCCCGCGGCAGCCCGATTGGAGCCAGCGAAGCGGCGTGCGCCAGATCCTGAGCGGCGCGTTGAAGATGTATTCTCCGCTGGAGGTCACGTTTCTGATCCCGAGCATAGATGCAGCCCCGAACATGCTGAGGAAGCGAGAGGGATCGTTGAGCGGCCAAGCGATCAGGTCCACGGCTGTCCTGCCGTCGCGCCCCAACGCTTCGATCACAGCGGCTGTGGCCGTTTCCCCTTCGTCGCCCAAGCCAGTGTCGAGGAAGTCCCAACGGTTGCCGGGCAAGATACTGATCTTCAGAACAGTGAGGAGCCCAGCGTGCTCCAGGATCGGGTCCAAGTTGGCGACGTTCGTCAGACGCAGCCCGTTCTGTCGCACGTAGGCGACGGACGCTCGGGACGGCGCTGCTTGCGAATACAGACGCGCTCGAGCCAACATGACGGAGAGAGGGCCGCTCATTGAATAGCCCGCCCGAAAATGGAACCGCCCAGCATCCGCGGAACCAGGCGAGCCGTAACGGGGCGCTTAATGAAGCGGCAAACGTTCCAGACGCCTTGAAGGTTGAGGAGTGAAACGGTATCTCTAAGGTTGTTCCGGCAAAGAACGCATCTGTAGACCCGTCGCCGCCTACTGCGGCGGCGGGTTTTGACTAAGTGGGACACTGGATTGCACTGCCTCCTTCGTTGGGGCAGAATCCGCGTTGTGATGTGCGCTTTAAATGCAGCGCCGCATCACCACCGAGACCGCACGCTTCGACGACGGTTGTGACTTTGGGCATGCTCTCTCCTTGCTTTGGAACGACTATGACGAGCCGGGCAGGCCGTCGCGACAATTTAAGGCAAATAGAAACGAAAGGACCGCTCGGGGACGAGGGAGTTTAGAGGCGCGCTTACTGTCGCCGCGTCGCCGTTGTGTCTTGGGTGACCCGCGCCTCCCATCATTCCTCTTCGAGGCGGCTGGCACCGGGCGCTCTGACGAGATTGATAGACCAGATAGCTACTCCGAGCGGTCGGTCTACTCTCAGCGGGACCGTCATCGCCAGCAGACGGAGGCAATGCCTTG